>RFIO01000461.1 GCA_003695205.1 Deltaproteobacteria bacterium | reverse complement strand
GCGCACGATGACCTCAATATGCTTGTCGTTGATCTTGACACCCTGCAACCGGTAAACCTCCTGGACCTCGTCGACCAGGTATTTGGCCAGCTCCTGCTCTCCGAGAACGCGCAGGATATCGTGCGGGTTGGTCGACCCGTCCATGAGCGGCTCACCGGCACGCACGTGGTCCCCCTCGTGCACCGAAATGTGCTTGCCCTTGGGGATCAGGTATTCCTTGCTTTCGCCGTGCTCGGGAGTGACGATGACCTTGCGCTTGCCCTTGGAGTCCTTGCCGAAGGAAACCACGCCGTCGATTTCGGAGATGATGGCGTATTCCTTGGGCTTGCGTGCCTCGAACAACTCGGCGACGCGCGGCAGACCACCGGTAATATCCTTGGTCTTGGTGGTTTCGCGCGGGATTTTGGCCAGAACATCACCGGCGCTGACCATCTCATCCTCGGCGATAACGATATTGGCTCCGACCGGCAGCATGTAGCGGGCCGGCTGGCCGTTGGGCAGTCTGGCGGTCTTGCCTTCCTCGTCCTTGAGGGTGATGCGCGGCCGCTTGTCGGCGCCCTTGCTGTCGATGATGACCTTCCGGGCCAGACCGGTAACCTCGTCGAGCTGTTCCTCCATGGTGACGCCTTCGAGGATGTCCCCGAAACGAACCTTGCCGGAAATCTCGGTCAGGATCGGCATCGTGTACGGGTCCCACTCGGCCAGCATGTTGCCGGGCTGGACCTCGCCGCCGTCGGCAATCGGCAGCTGGGCGCCATAGACGACACTGTAGCGCTCGCGCTCGCGTCCGGTCTCATCCACCACGGCAATTTCGCCGTTGCGGTTCATGACCACGTGACGGCCCTCACGGTTCACGACCGTGTTGAGGTCGATGTACTTCAGGGTGCCGGCGAAGCGCGCCTCGAGCGAAGTCTGCTCAGCCTTCTTGGCGGCGGTACCACCGATGTGGAAGGTCCGCATGGTCAGCTGGGTGCCGGGTTCACCGATCGACTGGGCGGCAATGACCCCGACCGCCTCGCCGAGATTGACCTTGTGACCGCGAGCCAGATCGCGTCCATAGCAGGTGGCGCAGATGCCCCGCTTGCTCTGGCAGGTCAGCACCGAACGGATTTTCAGTTTCTCGATGCCGGCATTCTCGATCTTGTCAACCAGGTCCTCGGTGATCAGCTGGTCTGCCTCGACCAGGACCTCGCCGGTAACCGGATCGAGGACATCCTCCAGCGACGAACGGCCGAGGATGCGGTCACCAAGGCGCTCGATGATCTCGCCGCCCTCGGTGAGGGAGGAAACCTCGATGCCATTCAGGGTGCCGCAATCATCCTCGATAATGATGGCATCCTGGGCGACGTCGACAAGACGACGGGTCAGGTAACCGGAGTTGGCCGTCTTCAGGGCGGTATCGGCCAGACCCTTGCGGGCGCCGTGGGTCGAGATGAAGTACTGCAGCACCGTCAGGCCCTCGCGGAAGTTGGCCGTGATCGGTGTTTCGATGATCGAGCCGTCCGGCTTGGCCATCAGACCGCGCATACCGGCCAGCTGACGGATCTGCTGGGCACTGCCTCGGGCCCCCGAATCGGCCATCATGTGAATGGCGTTGAGGGACGGCACCTTCCTGGTTTCTCCGGTCTCCGGGTCGGTCAGCTCATCCACCGACAGGTTGGTGAGCATTTTCTCGGCGATATCTTCGGTGCATTTGGCCCAGATATCGATGACCTTGTTGTAGCGCTCACCGTCGGTGATCAGGCCCTCGGTGTACTGGCGCTGAATCTCGGTCACCTCGGCGACCGCCTGGTCGATGTATTCCTGCTTGTTTTCGGGAATCACCATGTCATCGATACAGATGGAGATGCCCGCCAGGGTCGAGAAGCGGTAGCCGGTCTCCTTGAGCTTGTCGGCGAGAATGACGGTCTCCTTGTTGCCGGCCAGGCGGAAGGAGGCATCGATCAGCTCGGCAACGTTCTTCTTGCCCATCAACCGGTTGATGTACTTGAACGGGATGGCCTCGGGCAGAATTTCACGCAGCAGGATACGGCCGACGGTGGTGTCGACCAGCTGCGTCTCCTCACCCGGCCCCGGGACCAGGCGCACCTTGACGGCGGCCTGCAGATCGACTTCCCCGGCGTCGTAGGCCATGACCACCTCCGCCGGGTCAGCGAAGACCTTGCCGGTTCCCTTGACGAAGGCACGCTCGCGGGTCATGTAGTACAGACCGAGGATCA
Source organism: Deltaproteobacteria bacterium (assembly GCA_003695205.1). Classification (GTDB taxonomy): domain Bacteria; phylum Desulfobacterota; class Desulfuromonadia; order Desulfuromonadales; family Geothermobacteraceae; genus Geothermobacter. The sequence continues at coordinate 1,232 of RFIO01000461.1, read as the reverse complement.
TGTCCTGCGAGGGAACGATGATCGGCTTGCCGTGCGCCGGGGAGAGGATGTTGTTGGTCGACATCATCAGCACGCGCGCCTCGATCTGGCTCTCGATCGACAGCGGCAGGTGAACCGCCATCTGGTCACCGTCGAAGTCGGCGTTGAAGGCGGTACAGACCAGCGGATGGAGCTGGATCGCCTTGCCCTCGATCAGAACCGGCTCGAAGGCCTGAATGCCGAGGCGGTGCAGGGTCGGAGCACGGTTGAGCATAACCGGATGCTCCTTGATGACCTCCTCGAGAACATCCCAGACCTCGGGCTTCTCCTTTTCCACCATCTTCTTGGCGCTCTTGATGGTGGTACACAACCCCTTCTCCTCGAGACGGCTGTAGATGAAGGGCTTGAACAGCTCGAGCGCCATCTTCTTGGGCAGGCCGCACTGGTGCAGCTTGAGTTCGGGGCCGACGACGATGACCGAACGTCCGGAATAGTCGACGCGTTTGCCGAGCAGGTTCTGGCGGAAGCGGCCCCCCTTGCCCTTGAGCATGTCGGACAGGGATTTGAGCGGACGCTTGTTCGGACCGGTGATCGCCCGACCGCGACGCCCGTTGTCGAACAGGGCGTCAACCGCCTCCTGCAACATGCGCTTCTCATTGCGAATGATCACCTCGGGCGCCCGCAGTTCCATCAGGCGCTTGAGACGGTTGTTGCGGTTGATCACCCGCCGATAGAGGTCGTTCAGATCCGAGGTGGCGAAGCGGCCGCCGTCCAGGGGGACCAGGGGACGCAGCTCGGGCGGCAGTACAGGGATGGTTTCGAGAATCATCCATTCCGGCCGGTTGCCGCTCTCGCGGAAGGCGTCAACCACCTTCAGGCGCTTGGCGACCTTCTTGCGCTTAGCCTCGCTGGTCGCCTCACGCATCTCGAGGCGCAGCTGCTCGGCCAGTTCCTCCAGGTCGAGCCCGGCAAGCAGCTCCCTTACCGCTTCGGCACCCATGCCGGCGGAAAACTGGCCGGCGAACTCGTCCATCGCCTCGCGGTACTTCTCCTCGCTGAGCAGCTGCCCCTTCTCCAGCGGCGTGTCGCCGCCATCAAGGACAACATAAGCCTCGAAGTAGAGGACCCGTTCGACCTCCTTGAGGGTCAGGTCGAGCAGGGTGGCGATACGGCTGGGCAGGCTCTTGAGGAACCAAATGTGCGCCACCGGGCAGGCCAGATCGATATGGCCGAGACGCTCACGCCGGACCTTG
>RFIO01000460.1 GCA_003695205.1 Deltaproteobacteria bacterium | reverse complement strand
GCCGACCACGTCCGAGGCAATCCCGGCGTTTGCACGCCAGACTGGCGCGGCATGTCTTTCCTGCCACTTCCAGTCCTTCCCGACCCTGTCCGCCTTCGGCCGCGCTTTCAAGATGGGCGCTCTGACCGACGTGGGCGAGCAGGCCCTGGTCGAGGATGAGGCTCTGTCCATCCCGGCTGTCCTGAACGCGACGATCGTGTTCCGTCCGCAGGTCAACAACACCAAGGTTGCTACGACCGGTCTTCCTTCCGTCACTTCCAAGGAAATCTCCTACGGTGACCAGGTGGTCCTGATCGGCGGCCGTATCGGCCCGAACGCCGGTGCCTTCGTTGAGCTCGGCGGCGGTGCCTTTGGTAACCACCAGCTGTTCACGTCGTTCGACTTCGGCGGCTTCAAGGGCGGCATCAACTACCAGTCCTCCGGTTTCGGTTCCGACGCTGCGCTGCAGCTGGGCAACACCTGGGGTCAGCATGGCGGTATGATGAACATGCGCGTCACCTCCGCGAACCAGTACATCGAGGGTAGGGGTCGTGCGACCGGCGGTCTTTTCGGCGCTGGCCAGTATGCCTCGCTGGCTGCATGGGCCGGTAACGACATGGGTGCGATCCAGCTGGGTCTGGTGGCTCCGTCCGATGGCACTGCTTTCGGTGTGGCCGGCAACGGCACCTTCAAGGCAGCGACGATCGTGCGCGCCAACGGCTTCTTCGATGTCGGCGGCATGACCGCGGGCGTCGGCGGCATCTTCATCACCGGTAACGTCGGTAGCAATGGCCAGTACAACGTTCCGGCATCCTTTGCCTTAGATCCGGCGACTGGTCTTGTTGTTCCGGTTCCTGGTTTGGCAGTTGGTCAGCTGGAGATGAAGCGCTGGGGTCTTGAGGCCTCGCTGGAAGGCGAGATGGGTGACTCCCAGTTCGGTCTGTATGCGGACTACGCCTCGGCCAAGGCTTCCTCGGCTACCAAGACGAACGTGTTCAACCCGTCGCTTGACAAGCTGAGTGGCTGGGGCCTGCGCGGTACCGTCAAGCCGCTGCACAACCTCGTGTTCGGCCTGGGTTACAACAGCATGAAGGCTGGCGTTGTGAAGGACAAGACCTTCCACATCGGTGCCGAGTACGAGTTCTATCAGAACTTCGTGATCGCCCTGACCTACACCAACAACAAGGTCAGCACTCCGGTCTCCACGACCAAGACCACGACCACGCTGCTGGACGTCGAGGCGCTGCTGTAAGCAAGCCACGCATCCAGAACAGGATGATCCGGGAAAGGGCGGCTTCGGCCGCCCTTTTCTTTTGCGTGTGATATCGCGAGGGTCACAAAGTCCCGCAAAGGAAATACTTTGAAAAGCTTTCGCGACCTTTGCGTCCTTCGCAGTTCATCCGGGCATTGACCACAGCGCCCGCGCGCGCTTGAATCGCACTCCATGAAACGACTGCTGATCTGCCTGCCATTTCTTCTAATGCTCGCCTCCTGCTCCGGCATGCCCAAGCTTTTCTGGGATGTGGACGAGGGCAAGGATCAGCCGGCCTATGCCGGGGCTGAAGGTGGCTCGCAGGCCGCCAGCCGGCCGCCGCTGACCGTGCCGCCGGAGCTGCGATCGGAGCTTGAGCTGCCTGAGGGCGAGTCCGTGGGCACGCAGGAGCAAGGACCGGTGGCCGAGAAGTATCGCAAGGCCGTGGCCGGCAAGGCCGTGCGGCTGGATGCGCGGCTTTATGAAAACCGCGAGCCGGCCGAGTTATTTTCGGCGGTTGTGGATGCGATGACGGCGATGAACGTGCCGCTGGATTCGGTGGACTCGCCGAGCGGCATCATCACCAGCGACTGGATCCGCCAGGGAAGCACGAGCAGCTATATCCTGTTCGGCTTCGGCGGCAACAAGCTGACGCGCTACAAATACCTCGTCCGCGTCTATCGGGCGAAGGGCAAGGATGGCGTCTCCGGCACGCAGCTCGAGATCCGCACGATCGGCCAGGTGTTCGAAACGGGCCAGGGCTGGGTGACGAAGCCGATCAAGAACAAGCCGGTCAATGAGCTGTTCGATGCGGTGGGCGAGCAGCTTGCCAGGGTGAAGCCGCAGATGAAGCAGCATGCTCCGGCCGCGAAACCAGAAGCAGCGGCCGATGCGAAGTCGCCGGAGGATGAAGCGCTGGCGGCGATCGAGGCCTGGCGCCGCGCCTGGAGTGCCAGGGATGCCGAGGCGTATCTTGCGGCCTATGCGTCGGATTTCGAGCCGCCGCACGGCTTTGCGACGCTCGGCGACTGGCAGGCCTACAAGAAGCGTGTCATCGCATCGAAATCCTTCATCGAGGTCACGCTTGAGGATGCGATCGCAACGCGCCAGCCGGACGGCAGCGTCAGTGTCGAATTCCTCCAGCATTTCCGCTCGAACAACTTCAACAGCGATGATCGCAAGCGTCTGGTGCTGAAGAAGATCGGCCCGGAGTGGAAGATTATCCGTGAAACCAGCCTGTAACTCGAATTAAGCCCTTTTCCGCAGAGTTGCACGGAGTCGAGGCTGATGCCCTGGCTATGGGCATCGAGATTCATTCATGCGCTGCCTGCCTTCTTCGATGAAAAGCTCTGCGAAACCCGGCGTTCTCTGCGGTTTATCCTCTGATCAGTTCGGCGAGCGCCGCACCGGGATCGGGCTGGCGCATCAGGGATTCGCCGATCAGAAAGCCGTGGACCCCTGCCGCGTTCATCGTCTCGATATCGGT
>RFIO01000459.1 GCA_003695205.1 Deltaproteobacteria bacterium | reverse complement strand
GGTCCTTGGTCGTGACCTTGGGCTCGAACCCGGGAATCTTGATCTCCATGTCGAGGCCCTTGCCTCGCTCCTTGATGGAGGACGGCATGATCCCCTGCCGGCGCAGCGCCGCGGTAACAGCAGCCTCATCCGGAGCTTCCATTGTCCCCTTCTGAACCTTGCCGGCGCGGTTTTTACCCTCCCAGGCGAACTTGGCCATAACTCACCTCATCAGCTTGCGGCAGTCGGCTTGGCGCCGGTACCCGCCTTGATCCCCCGCTTGAGCACGGAGGACGGGTTGGCGATCATCTGCTTGAGCTCCTCCGGATCGGGGGAGCGGGTCATCGCCATTTCCAGGGATATCTTCTTGTGATGGAACAGCATGAAGAGCGACTGGTTCATGGTCTGCATGCCGTACTTTTCCTGGCCCATCTGCATCTGCGAATAGATCTGGTGCACCTTGTCGTCCCGAATCAGGGCGCGAATGGCCATGTTCGGCACCATCACCTCGACGGCCAGGGCCCGGCCGCGGCCATCGGCGCGCGGGATCAGGGTCTGGCTCAACACCCCCTCCAGAACGAAGGAGAGCTGGGTGCGCACCTGGGTCTGCTGGTGGGGCGGAAAGACATCGACAATGCGGTTGATGGTCTGAACGGCCGAGTTGGTATGCAGGGTGGCGAAACAGAGATGGCCGGTCTCGGCAATGGTCAGGGCCGCCTCGATGGTCTCCAGGTCGCGCAACTCGCCCAGCAGGACGATATCAGGGTCCTGGCGCAGAATGTATTTAAGCGCTTTTTTGAAACTGTGGGTGTCGGCGCCGACCTCGCGCTGGTTGACCACACACTTTTTGTGCGGGTGCAGGTACTCGATCGGGTCCTCGATGGTGATGATGTGTTCGTGGCGGTGCTCGTTGATGTAGTCGATGATCGACGCCAGGGTCGTCGACTTTCCGCTGCCGGTTGGTCCGGTCACCAGCACCAGACCACGCGGACGCTGGGCAATCCGATTGACCACCTCGGGCAACCCGAGTTCCTCAAAGGAGAGAAACTTGTAGGGAATCAGGCGAAAGGCACCGGCCAGGGCGCCGCGCTGCATGTAGATATTGCCGCGGAAGCGCGCCAGTCCCTTGACCCCGAAGGAGAGATCAAGTTCGTTCTCTTCCTCGAACTTGCGCTTCTGGGCGTCGGTCAGAATGCTGTAGCAGAGCTGCTTGGTGTCGGCGGGCTGCAGAGGTGCCAGCTTGAGCGGAACCATCTGGCCGTCGATACGCAGCTGCGGCGGAGTCCCGGTGGTGATGTGCAGGTCGGACCCACCGGCATCGACCATGGTCTTGAGTAGCTGATGGATACTGACCTTCTTCTCTTCACTCATTGCATCTGCTCCATCGGGAAGCAAAAGTCATCAATCGTCGGCAACGGTACAGCGCAGAACCTCCTCGAAGGAAAGAACCCCCTCCTCCAGCTTGGTCAAAGCCGCCTGCCGCATGGTCTTGACACCGAGCCGCATCGATTCCCGCTTGATCTCGGCCGTGTTGGCTCCGGCCAGAACCATCTCGCGAATTTCCTCGAACATGGGCATGACCTGGTAGATACCGACCCGCCCCTTGTAGCCGGTGTTGTTGCAGTTGGCGCAACCGGTGCCGCGATAACAGACAACATTGTCGACCTTGTCCGCGGGCACCCCAGCCTGGATCAGGGCCTCCTTGGGGATATCCTCCGGCTCCTTGCATTGAGTGCAGACACGTCGGCCGAGACGCTGGGCGGTGATCAGGTTGACCGCCGAGGCCACCAGGAACGGCTCGATACCCATGTTGAGCAGACGGTTGATGGTACTGGGAGCATCATTGGTATGCAGCGTCGAAAGAACCAGATGCCCGGTCAGCGCCGCCTTGACACCGATCTCGGCGGTCTCGAAGTCGCGGATCTCGCCGATCATGATGATGTCCGGGTCCTGTCGCAGAAAGGCGCGCAGGGCCGAGGCGAAGTTGAGACCGATCTCCTCGTGCATCTGCACCTGGTTGATGCCGGCGAAGTTGAACTCGACCGGATCCTCGGCCGTCGAGATATTCTCGGTCGTCTTGTTCAGTTCGGCCAGGGCCGAGTAGAGGGAGACGGTCTTGCCACTGCCCGTCGGTCCCGTGACCAGAACCATGCCGAAGGGCTTGTGGATCTCCTGCTTGAACCACTTGAGGGCCTGCTCCTCATAGCCGAGCTTGGTCATATCGAGCTGCAGGTTCGACTTGTCGAGCAGACGCAGGCAGACCTTCTCTCCGAACAGGGTCGGCAGGCAGTTGACCCGGTAGTCCATGTCGCGGCCGCCGGGCAGCTTGATCTTGATCCGTCCGTCCTGGGGCAGACGCCGCTCGGCGATATCCATCTCGGACATGATCTTGATACGCGAGGTGATGGCGTTCTTAAGCTTCATCGGCGGCTTCATCACCTCGTAGAGGACCCCGTCGATACGGTAGCGCACGCGGAAGGTCTTCTCGTACGGCTCGATATGGATATCGGAAGCGCCTCGCTTGATGGCGTCGGTCAGAATCAGATTGACCAACTTGACGACCGGGGCATCCTCGCTCGCCTTTTCCAGCTCGGAGACATCGACATCCTCGCCTTCATCGACGACCTCGAGATCGATATCCTCAAGGTCACCGAGCACCTCGTCAAAGGAGGCACTCTGGTCGTAGTACTTGTCGATGGCCTCCTTGATCGACTGTTCCGGAGCCACGACGACCTCGACGTTGTAGCCGGTCATGAACTTGATATCGTCGATGGCAAAAATGTTGGAGGGGTCGCTCATGGCGACGATGAGAGTGGCGCCCGCCCGGTTGACCGGGACGATCATGTATTTCTGCGCCACATCCGCCGGAACCAGCTGGATGACGCCTGGGTCGATTTCGAATTCGTTCAGGTTGATGGAGGGAACGCCGTACTGGCGCGAGAGAAACGCGGCGAGTTCCTCTTCCTTGATGAAGCCGAGCTTGATCAGGCTGGCGCCGAGCCGCCCCCCCGTCGCTTTTTGCTCCTCAAGAGCCTTGGCCAGCTGGGCGTCATCGATCAGATTGTTGCGAACCAGAAGTTCGCCAAGTCGATTACTCGTCATGGTGTCGGAACGGCCCCCCTCGCGCACGGTTCAAATGGCAGGTCAGACCCGCTCATCTTATAGAAGCCCTTAAGGCAAGTCAAGAAAGCCCCCTTCTGATTTCAGCCACTTCTGCCAAAAGTCGGCGCTTCATCACGCCAGATGGCGGCGTCCTGTCGAACCAGCGGGCGAATGCCAGTTCCCCCTGGGCGGCGAGCATGCCGAGACCGTCAGCAGCCCGAAGCCCGGCGGCGCGGGCGGATCTGACCAGTGGTGTTTCTTCCGGACGGTAAACCATGTCATAAACCTTCAGGCTTGCTGTCACCCTCTTTAAGTCGAGCCCGGAGATCACCTCCCCCTTCAATCCGAGGGATGTGGTGTTCACCAGCAGGTCGGCCTCGCCAAGCGGTTCCATCAACTCCTGCCCCGGAGGGGCAACTGCAATCCGCGTGCCCTGAAACAGCGGCTGAAACTGCCTCCGGAGGGTTTCCGCGCGCTCCACAGTCCGGTTGACCAGGACAATCTCCCCTGCTCCAGCCTCGGCCAGGGCATACAGGGCCGCACGGCAGGCCCCGC
>RFIO01000458.1 GCA_003695205.1 Deltaproteobacteria bacterium | reverse complement strand
GCTGGCCATGGGGCCGGTGAAAACCAGCATGTGGCAGGATATCGAGGCGGGGCGGCCGACCGAGGTGGATTATATCAACGGCTTCGTGGCGCGAAGAAGCGCCGAGATCGGGCTGGATGCGCCGGCCAATCACATGCTGACGGCACTGCTGCATGCCATGGATTCCAACCTCATGGCGCATGACTGATGCAGTTTGCTGGAGCGCAGGATGGGTGAGAAGCCATCTCTTGCATGGCTATTGGGCGGGGATGGACAGCTGTTCATGCTGGACTAAAGTTTGTTGGTAGGATTCGGCAGGCAGTGGAGGCGGAGATGGAATTGGCATGAAGCAAGACGGCATCAGGGTGATTATCGTCGAGGACGATCCTCGCATGCGGAGGTATCTGGCTGAAGCGGTTGCCTCCGGAGACGGCCTCGATCTCATCGGCACTGCCGGCAATCTACAGGATGGGATGGATCTTCTGAGAAAATCATCGCCCGATGTGCTTCTGGTTGATCTGGGTCTTCCCGACGGAAGCGGACTGAAGCTGATCCGGGCTGCGCGCCAGCATTCCCGTGCCATCGAATGCATGGTGGTCACGATCTATGACGACAGCCATCATCTGATACGGGCCTTCGAATCCGGAGCGACCGGCTATCTGCTGAAGGATTCCATGCCTGAAGACATCAGTCGCTCGATCCATGAACTCGTTCATGGAGGTTCACCCATCAGCCCCATGATTGCCAGGCATCTGCTTCGGAGGTTCGATGGGGCTACATCCGATGGCAAGCTGGTCGAGCCGCTGACCGAGAGGGAAAGGACCGTGCTCCGGGAAATGTCCATGGGCCTGCCTCGAAAGGAAATCGCGTCCAGGCTGAAGATCAGCCTTCATACCGTGCATTCGCACGTCAAGTCCATCTATGCCAAGCTGGAGGTTCGTTCGAATGTCGAGGCTGTGCGCAAAGGGCTGAGGTTAAATCTTATTTCCGATGAAACGGATGATTAGGTGTCTGTCTTTCCGACTCCCCTGAGCAGGTTCCTGATGGCCCTGATGGGCAGCCTGGCCATTGTCCTGTTGACGCTTGGAATTTCGCAGTGGATGGCTTCCCCTGCCAAACGATATGGATTGGAATCGGTCGGTCAGCTTGAGTGTGCCGTCCTGTCCGAAGGAGGCGACAGGGATTCACTGGCCTGGAAACGGTGCAGCATTCCCCACAACTGGGATCGGGTTCTGCCGGGTTATCAGGGTGACGTGCTGTACCGGATGATTCTGACGTCTTCGTCGGGCATGCCCCCCCCGGGGATCTTGCTGGCGGCAAGCATGAACGCTGCCATCAGGCTCAATGGTCAATGGCTTGGCAATGGAGGACCAATGCGGGAACCGATGAGCCGCAACTGGAACCATCATCTCTTTTTTCCCCTGTCGGCGGGCCAGATGAAACAGGGTGACAACCTCGTTGAGATTCTGGTGCGGGGTTATGCCAATAACAGCAGCGGGCTGCTCCGGGTCTACACCGGCCCGCTCAACAGCGTCAGGGCTGCCTTTCGGGAATTTCAGGTGCGTGGCAGCTTCGTGGGAATGGCGGCCTGGGTCGCGACCGGGGTCGTTGGCCTGCTGGCTCTTTTTGCATCGCTTCTGCTTCGCAGCCGCATGGTGGCCTGTTTTGCTCTGGGCTGCATGACCAGCATGGTCTATCTGGCCGATGTGGTCCTCGTGGATGTGGAAATCCCGAGGGCGATCTGGGAAAGGGCCGTCCAGTTTTCGATTGTCGCATCCCAGGGTTTTTTCATGCTGTTTATCGCTCGGCTGCTGGATTTGAAGATGCCGCGTCTTGAGATGATTGTTTCTGTCTATCTGTTGATGGGGCTGGTATTGCTGATCCTGGTGCCGGACAGTCGGCTGATGCCTGCCGCAGCCCTGTGGGAAGGCATCAGCCTGCTCATGGTCTTAGCTGCGGATTTGCTGGCTTTCATTTACTGGATCAGCCGAGGTGAAGGCCTTTATCTTGCTGTAGCGCTCGGGCTTCTGGCGAGCCTGGCAACCTGCCTGCACGACTGGATTCCATGGGTCGCGGGAAATGGTGTGGCCCAGCCGTTCATCTTCTACCTGGGGCCGGTTGGATTCATGGTTGCGATGGCAGCTCTGCTGGTTTCCACCCTGGTCTCGGAAGCGGAACGCGAACGGGAGATGGCGCGCACGCTTCAGGGGGTAGTGGAAAGGAACGAAAAGGGGCTGCAGCGCATCAACCGTTCCATGCTCGATCTCTGGAAGGATCAGGCCGTGCGCGATGAGCGCGACAGAATTGTCCGGGAGCTTCACGATGGTCTCGGCGGCAGATTGGCTGCGGCGGCCATTGATTCATCGCATGACCCGGCACTTCAGAAGGAAATCCGGGAGGCGATGGATGAATTGAGGTTCATCATGGGTGCCATTGATTCCGACCTGGATCCTGGCTCACTTCTGGTGGCCTGCCGCTCCCGGATGGAGCGCCTCGCCGAGTGCTCGGGCATACAGCTCGAATGGCAGGTTGAGGGGCTTCCCCGCTGCATGGAATTCGGGGAGCAGGCCATGCATGTCATCCGCATCATTCAGGAGGGGGTCACCAATGCCATGCGTCACAGCCAGGCAGGACGGGTGCAGGTTCGGCTGGATGAAAACACACTGATCATTGCCGATGACGGGGCGGGATTCGATGAGAAGACCGTTGAGAAGGGCAGGGGTTTGCATAATCTGCACTACCGGGCCCAGCGCACGGGCGGAATTTTCGATCTGCGCAGCGATTCTTCGGGTACCATGATCCGCATTTCCTGGCCCTGAGCCTTAAGGCATCCAGTCCGATGGGGCTTCATATCCCCATTATTGGGGATGTGGGGTATCCTGTCTCCGACTAAGGTTGGCCCGCTGGGCGGTGTTTCTTCCGTACAGCCAGTTCAATGACATGGGGCCATCGGCATGAAAATATCCGGTTCAAGTTCATCCATCCTGAAGTCGTGGGCGGCAGTGGTTCTGTCAGCCCTGCTCGTTTCCTGCGGCGGTGGCGGCGGTGGCGGTGGCGCCGGTGGTGCCGGTGGTG
>RFIO01000457.1 GCA_003695205.1 Deltaproteobacteria bacterium | reverse complement strand
TCGGTTTGTCGCCCAAACGCAAGTTTGCCGGCCAGATTCTCGCCTGCCTGGTCACCATGGGGGTGGGTGGGCTCTATCTGCACAACCTGGGCGACCTGTTCGGTTTTGGCGAGATTGTGCTGCCGATCTGGCTGGCGATACCGTTCACCATCTTCGCCGTGGTCGGCATGATCAACGCGATCAACCTGATCGATGGGCTGGATGGGTTGGCCGGCGGCGTGTCGGTTATCGCTCTGGCCGCCTTCTTCCTGATGGACCTGCACGCCGGCAGTGGCGAGACCATGCTGCTGAGCGCCGCGCTGCTTGGGGCCGTTCTCGGCTTTCTCAAGTACCACGCCTACCCGGCGCGCATCTTCATGGGGGACGTCGGCAGTCTGATGATGGGCTATGTGCTCGGTTTTCTCGCCGTGCAGCTGACCCAGAACCCTGGCCAGAAGGTATCGCCCATGGTGCCGGTGCTGGTACTCGGGGTGCCGCTGCTCGATACCGTCTGGGTCATGACCCGGCGAATCCTGCGCGGCGGCAGTCCCTTTGTCGCCGACCGCACCCATTTGCATCACAAGTTTCTTGACTTGGGAGTGCAGCATCGTTTTACCGTACTGATCATCTACGGGCTGTCGATGTTCTGGGCGGTTGTCGCGATTTTACTGCACGAGCAGCCCGCATACCTGCTGCTGGGCAGCTATCTTCTCGGGTCAACAGTCTTCTACCTGCTGCTGCGATTTTTGCTGCGCCTTCCCGGCCGGGTGTCTCTGCCGATACGCGATTCCCAGCGCAGTTTGCGGGAGTCAGCTCTTTTTGCCCGGATGCAGGGCCTGGCCGACCAGACCGTACACGTTCTCAAGGGCCTGATTGCTCTGCTGGTTCTGTTGGCCCTGGTCGCCGGGGGGCGGGCGACAGTGCAAGAGGCGGTCTTCGCCATGGGGGTTATCGGCGCCGGCGCGGTTCTGGTCTGGATCACCCGCGATCCGCGCAATCATTTTTTGCATGCTTTTCTTTACCTGGCCGGGCTGGTGCTGATCGCACTGCTCGACCAGAGTGGTGATCAGCTGCTGTTCGGCCGTTTCCCGGTCGGGCAGGTCGAACTGCTGCTGTTCGCGCTGATGCTGCCGCTGGTGGTCGTCAAGATCGTGTTCAAGCGCGACGAGGAGCTGTTTCTGTCGACCCCTTTTGATTTTCTCATTCTGACGATGAGTCTGTCGCTGGTTGTGGTGAGTCCCGAAATCACCCTCGCCTATAACCTGCCCTGGCTCATCGGCAAGGCGGTGGTTCTGTTCCTCGGTCTCAAGGTGGTTGCGGTCGGAACCCGCGCTTCGGCCCAGCAGGTTTGCACCGCCATGCTGGCGGCAATGATGTTTGTGATTATGCGGGGAATCGGGTAATCTTTGCGGCTGAAAGTTGATGGTCGTCGCATCCTCTGGTGGGTG
>RFIO01000456.1 GCA_003695205.1 Deltaproteobacteria bacterium | reverse complement strand
GCTACAGGTTCTACACCCTGCTGATCCGGACAGAGGGACAGGAATAGGATCTACAGGACGCGAACGGAGAGGAGCAGCGGATCGAGCTCGCCCCGTTCATCGAGATCGAACAGGTCGTCGCAGCCGCCCACCAGGCGGCCGTCGATGAAGATTTCCGGGACGGTCACCCTGCCCGATCGCTGCCGCATCTCGGTTTCCTTTTCCGGATCATGGGTCACATCATATTCGGTGAAGGGAACGTTCTTGATGCGCAGCAGTTCCTTGGCCCGATGACAGTAGGGGCAGTAATTTTTGGTATAGATTTCGACTTTGGACACGCGAAACTCCGGCGGACGGACAATGATATCTCATAAGCGCAGATTGCCAGTGTACCGCCCTTTTCCGGACATGCAAGCACAGGAGGCCAGAACATGACCCGTCCCACACTTTCTTCCAGCTTCATCCTTCTGCTCTGCCTGCTGCTGGCCGGCTGCAGCCTCTTCACCTCCCTGACCGAACCGGAAAAAAATCGCCGGTCCTTCGACCTGATTACCGACGACTTTACCCAACGCCTGCGCTGGCAGGATTATGGTGCCGCGGCGGGCCACCTTGCCGAACCGCTGCGCAAGGAATTTCTCGATCGTTTCCGCAGGGATATCGACCTGAAAATTACCGACGTGCGCCAGGAAAACCTGATTTTCAATGAGGAAAAGACCCGTGCCGAGGGTGACCTGGTCATCGAGTATTACCGGCTGCCGTCCCCGGCGGTCAAGACAGCCCGTCTGCCTCTGACCTGGAGTTTCTTCGGCCCCAAGGACCCGACTCCGGTCGGCTGGAAAATCACGCACCTGCAACCTGATCTGCCCTGAGTGTCTCCCGCCCGCACCACGGGAAAAACCGCTTGATTTGCCGTTTACCCCTGTGGTAAAAAACTGCATACTGTATACAGAATCAGGGGAAGACGGCGGTCATGGCCGCGGGTTCTTTCCCTTTTTTCAGGCAGTTTGACACACCCTGCCGAGGCGGGGTGTGGTTTCCCTTGGAGGTCGATTTTGTCTCAGGTCGTTTTTTCCAGCTGGGGTAGGCAGATTGTCGACAACCGGCAGGGCGGCGAGGCCGACGCCGCGTCCGTCCAGCTGAAGTTGCCGGAACACTATCTCGATGAAGGACCGGTCAGCGCGTTCATGGGCTGGGACGGTCTGGTCGTCTTCGACCGTGACGTCGACGTGGTCGCCATGGCGGCCGAATACATGAAGCGGGTGCAGGAAAAATACTGCTGTGCCAAGTGCACTCCCGGCAAAAAGGGGACCCGGATTCTGCAGGACGCTCTGGCGCGCATCGTCTCGGGACATGGCGAGGAGCAGGACCTTGACATCATCGAGTCGCTGTCCGACCTGCTGCAGAACTGCAAGTGCACCCTGTGCATGACCTCGGTCACCCCGGTACTCGACAGCGTCAAGTATTTCCGCGAGGACTACCTCGCCTACATCCGCCGGGAACGCAAGCCGAAGCCGGCCGCGGCCTACCATGACAAGGTGACCGCCCCCTGCACCGATCGCTGCCCGGCGCACATCGACATCCCCTCCTACATTGAGGAAATCAAAAACTACCGCTTCGAGGAATCCCTCGACGTCATCCG
>RFIO01000455.1 GCA_003695205.1 Deltaproteobacteria bacterium | reverse complement strand
GGTCTCCGTCTTCAACAACCTGGTGCGCGACCCCTACAACATCGTCGGCGGCTTTTTCCTCGACGGCATCGACGGCGGCACCGGCGCCGCGCACGAGGTCAGCCTCGATCACACCGGCCATCCGATCGTCTCCAAGCTGCGCGACTGCTATCTGGCCGCGGTGGCCCAGGGGCGTCAGGGCCAGATCCCGCTCTGGGCGGCCGGCGGTCTCGGCAAGACCGGCGACCTGGCGGCCGACGCCTTCAAGATGATCTGCCTGGGGGCCAACGGTGTCTTTTCCGGCAAGCTGATCCTGCAGATGGCCGGCTGTGTCGGCAACGATATGGGCCGCTGCAACGCCTGCAATACCGGCCTCTGCCCGGTTGGTATCACTACCCAGGAGCCGCCCCTGGTGCATCGGCTCGATCCGGAACGGGTGGCCCAGAATATCGTCAACTACTTCCTCGCCATGGACCAGGAACTGAAGAAGCTGATGGCCCCCATAGGCAACAGTTCGCTGCCGGTCGGCCGTTCCGACGCCCTGGTCGCGACCGACCGGGCCGTGGCTGACAAACTGCAGATTCAGTATGTGTGTTAGTCAGGCGATAGGCGAAAGGCGCAAGGCTAAAGGCTAAAGGCTCAAGGCGAAAGGTTAAAGGCTAAAGGTCCAGGGATCAGCTTCTAGAAGACTATCTTTAACCTTTTACCTTGTGCCTCTCCTTTGAAATACGGAGAAAAAAATGGCTGCGAAAATTATCGGTTTTGACGAAAACAACAAGCGCATCTCGACCCAGCAGCTGCTGCAGAAGATCTACGCGGCGCTGGAAGCCGGCGAGACCGAATTCGAGGTGCTCTCTTCAGGTCATCATGACATCGGTGGTCCCCTGTGGACCGAGGATGGCCGTCCGCTGAAATTCAGGGTGAAGAATCCCGGCCAGCGCGTCGGGTCCTTCGGTCTCGAGGGGACTGAAATCATCATTGACGGCCCGGCTCCGGCCGATGCCGGCTGGCTCAACGCCGGGGCCGAGCTGACCATCCTCGGTGACGGTGGCGACACCACGGCCCACTGTGCCGCGGCCGGAAAGATCTACGTTGCCGGCCGGGTCGGCACCCGCTCCGGGTCGCTGATGAAGCACGACCCGGCCTACGAGCCGCCGGAGTTCTGGGTTCTCAAGCGCACCGGATCCTTCTGTTTCGAGTTCATGGGGGGCGGTATTGGCGTTGTCTGCGGCTACGGCTGCGAGAACGAGGAGTCGGTTCTGGGCGACCGCGCCTGCGTCGGTATGGTCGGTGGCACCATCTACGTGCGCGGTCCGGTCAGCGGCCTCTCCAACGATGTCTGGATGCTCGAACTGGACGAGGCTGACCAGCAGTTCCTCCGTGAAGGTATGCCAGTTTTTCTCGAGAAGATCGGTCGGCCGGAGCTGGCGGACGAACTGCTCGATTTTTCCGCCTGGCACAAGATCGTTGCCAAGAGCTACGACGAGCGCAAGGCGCATTCGCGTATCACCATGCGCGAGTTCCGAGAGCAGAAGTGGGTCGAAGGGGGCATTTTCGGTGACGTCGTGCGCGACGACTTCCTGCACGTTGCCGGCCTGGTCAATACCGGTGACGATCGCCTGAAGATTCCCCGCTGGCAGGACAAGCGCTTCGGTGCCCCCTGCCAGGTCGCCTGCCCGTCGAATATCCCCACGCAGGACCGCATCAACCTGCTGCGCCAGGGGCGGCACGAGGAGGCGTTGCAACTGGTGCTGAAGTATTCGCCCTTTCCCGCTTCGGTGTGCGGCGAAGTCTGCCCCAACCCATGCATGGACGCCTGCAGCCGCCAGTATGTCGACAAGTCGGTCAGCATGGCCGCCCTCGGCCGTCTTTCCCGGGACGTGGCCGCACCGGAGCCGGCGCCTGATACCGGCAAAAAGGTTGCCGTTATTGGTGGCGGCCCCGGAGGTCTGTCCGCCGCCTGGCAGGCACGCCTGTCGGGTCACCAGGTGACGGTGTTCGAGGCAGACGAGGAGGTCGGCGGCAAACTGCGCCAGGTCATCCCGACCGAACGGCTGCCGGAGGATTCCCTGCAGAGCGAGATTCGGCGCATCAGGGCCCTGGGGGTCGATGTCCGTGCCAATACCCCGGTTGATGCCGACCTGTTCGAACAGATCCGGGCCGACTACGACGCCGTGGTGATTGCCTCCGGCGCCCACAACCCGGTGGTCATCCCCTTCCCTGGCCACGAGCGCCTGGTCAAGGGCCTCGAGTTCCTCAAGCAGGTCAATGCCGGGCAAAAGCCGAAGATCGGCAAGCGGGTGGTGGTCATCGGCGCCGGCAACGCCGGTATGGATGTTTGCCTCGGTGCCTATGCTATGGGGGCCGAGAAGGTGATTGCCATCGATATCCAGCGGCCCGCCGCCTTCAAGAAGGAGATTGATCACGTCAAGGCGCTGGGCGGGGAAATCCGCTGGCCGGTCTTTACCGAGAAGGTGACCGAAGAAGGGCTCTGGACCAAGGATGGTGAACTGATCGAGGCCGATGATGTCATCATCTCCATCGGCGAACGTCCGGACCTCTCCTACGTGCCGCGCGAGTGGCTCACCGAGCGTGGCATGATGGATGTCGATGCCTGCGGCCAGGTGGTCAAGGCTCCCGGAGTCTTCGCCATCGGTGACACCATCAAGCCGGGGCTTTTGACCCACGCCATCGGCCATGGTCAGGAAGCGATTCACTACATCAACGAGATGTTCGCCGGCCGCGAACTGGTGCCGATCCAGAAGCCGGAGATGATCAACCAGAGCTGCCTGTCCAAGGAGCTGTTCAAACCGCGCAACCGCGGGAAGTTCGCTATCAAGGATGGGACCGAAGAAACTCTGCGTTGTATTTCCTGCGGCACCTGCCGCGACTGCTCCATGTGCCTGGAAGCATGTCCCGAAGGCGCCATCCGCCGGGTGGACAAGGAGGACGGCGGCTTCGAGTACGTCTCCGACGACGAGGTCTGCATCGGCTGCAGTATTTGTGCGGGGATATGTCCGTGCGGGGTATGGGCCATGGAGCAGGTGGTGTAAGGCGGCCGATACGCACCCATCTGCGGCGTTGTCCTTGACCTCGTCGCTGCGGAGTAGCCTCCGGCTACACCTCACTCCTCGGTCTGCGTCCGCCTTGCATCTGGGCACGTCTCGACCGCC
>RFIO01000454.1 GCA_003695205.1 Deltaproteobacteria bacterium | reverse complement strand
TCCTGCCAGCGGTCCGGCAGATCCGGCCAGACCAGCAGGCCGAAGCGCTGCAACAGACCATCATCACTCGCTCCGCCATCGAGGACTGTGCGGACATAACTAGCAAGACGGCCCGGCTGGGTTGACCCCAACATCGACAAGCACAGGGCCGGGATATGCAGATTCAGTCCCCGCCCAATGCGGTCGAAGGTGTAACTGCTGTCACCGTTCCAGGATGTCAGGAAGAAACCGCGCGCAGCGACGTTGTCTTCCCTGTCCAATTGTTTCAGGAGCGACATCATCTCATCCCTATGCACGAGAATCCCATCCGGGTTCTGCCGCAACAACTCACCGAGCGCTTCCACACTGCTGTCATTGCTCATGTAGCGCCTGAGAACAGGAGGTTTCGGAGGCGTACAGGAGAGGTCCCCGACAATGTCGGCCGCAGGATCACGCGCCAGCCTCTTCCGTGCAACCTTTTCCGCAGCTTCCCGACGCAGGCGATGGGCGAGGTTCTCCAGCTCATATTCGGCCAACGCGTCCTGGTAGGCTTCCATCTCTTCACTTGCCAGCACCTTGAGCGGAGCGAGCATCGACTCCATGGCGGGAGATTTCAATAACCCGGGCCGGCCGACCAGTAACCCCCACAGGTTGGGGACGACAACCCAGTCGGTTTCCGCCTGAGGACCGATGGCCACTCGACGACCCACCACACCCGCCAGGGCAACCATAGCCGACACAGCCGGATAATCCGGAGGACATTGCATCCGTTCCCAGACATCTCTGACCCACGGTGCGAGAGCATCGGGCAACATGGAAAATTCGAACCTCTTTACCGGTGGAAGTTCCTCGGGGAGCGGATGCGGCACCCAACCTCCCTGCCCAAGGTGGTCCATCCCATCAGCGAGATCCGTTTTCATGATGATGCTTCCCTCCAACTGGTCGCCAGGTCAGCCGAGTCCGGTTCAAGATACCTTCTCACTGTCCCGCAAGAATTCGAGGACTTCCTCGTACAACCAACCGGTGCAACCCGCCCCGATCTTCCGCCGCTTGGGAAACCGGCCCTGTTGTTCAAGGCGCCAGACCGTCGACGGGGACAGCCCGGTCAATTCCTTGATGCGGTTACGGCGCACAAAGAGAGGGGTGATGTCTTGCTCTTCCATGGTTTCATTCTCCTTTCCAACCGGTTGTCTACGCAGGCCACCGAACGATTGTTTTCAATCCTCTCCGATGATGCCCATGATCGCCTTTTGCTAACCATGAAATGGGACAGGGGAGAATGAGGAACTCAAATTTGTGCAGTCAATGGTTCCCAACAGGAATCATCACATGAAGAATTCGGAGTAGTAGCTGTATTCCCTGATGTCGGAGACGCCAAGGAGCATCGCTGCTGTAACCAGGTGCTGGAGACGGGTTTTGAGAGTTTCAGAGATTACGACGACGGTGACCTCCCGACCTTCTGCATCATCACAGTCCGGGGTCAGCACTTCGAGGATCCGTTTCATAGCTCCTCCTTGTCTAAAGTGGACAGGGAGAAGCCCCCGGAGGGAGCGATACTCACTGCCGGGTTGTTGTTTTTGGCGCAGCAAAAGGGCAGACCGTCTTTTTGCCGGTGCCCCTGATTGCCCTGCTATGTCGTTGCGATTACTTCTTCTGTTCCCGTTTATCCACGATCTTGTCGTGGATGATGATGCCGACGGTGAAGCTCAGAAAGAGCAGTCCATACAGTATCAGGATGTCCACAATTCCTCCTAATGTCTGGTTACAGTTTAACGACTGTGACAGAGGCAAGAAGGCTTATGACCCTTCGCTTCTTCTCTATCTGCGGCAGGTGTTACTTCGGGTGCTTGCGTTCGTGCCTTTCGGCAATCTTATCGTGGATGATGACCACGATGCCGAAAAAGGCAAGGACGGCTCCAGCAATAACCATGTAGCCCATAACCTCCTCCTCGGTTAAAGGATAGCGGTACTGGTCCCTTGCCGCAAGGTGGGGGGGGGCTACGGGCCATCAACGCCCTCCAGATAGAAGGTCTGGGCGAAAAGGACACCAGCAAGGGCGAGGCCCGTGCAGATGATCCCCACAGGCGGATTTTTTTGAAGAATCCAGCCAGCCCTGGACCAGCGAACAGAAATTTTGTCACGTCATAGAGCCATCGACCACCTGGAAGCTACTGGCCATCGGTCACTCACCATCTTTGAAAAAAAGCCGGGCCCAAGGAAAGGTTTTGCCCTAGGCAGAAGCGCTTTTTGTCTGGGATCGCAGTCTTTGTTTTCTGGGAATTGCGGCGAAGAATAAAAG
>RFIO01000453.1 GCA_003695205.1 Deltaproteobacteria bacterium | reverse complement strand
GCGCGGCCCTGATCGGTGCCACGGCCGATTTGCGCGTGGAGGTGGGTCGTCTGACCAATACCGACGGCGCCACCCTGTTCAGCGGCGGCGATCTGGCCATCAGCGGACGCGACGGCGCGCCGGCCGCCTCGGTGATCAACGAGGGGAGCCTGATCGAGGCGGACGGGACTCTTCAAATGGACGCGGACCGGATCAGAAACCGGCGCGCCACCGTCGACATCGTCACCGAGGAAGTGGCCAGGCGCAGCCGCGACCTGACCCTCTATCCCGGCTTCGACGAGATCACCGCCTATTATGACTGCTGGATGGTGGGCGACAGCGAGGAATGCGGCACCGTCGTCGGTCCGGTACACGACGACACGACCCGCACCCGCACCGTGCCGTTGACCGATGTCATCGAGCACCGGCCGGGAGCGTCCTTCGTCCGCTTCTACGCCGACCTGCCGGTCAAGGGGAGCCGGACCGACTGCTGGGACGACCCGGAAATGGGGCTACAGTGCGTCACCTACAACGTGGTCGAGTACCAGCGGCAGGAAGTGACCGCCTGGTACGAATCCTTCTCCAGCGACGCCACCAGCGCCACCATCACCTACTATCCCGGCTACAGCCCCAACCGCTATATCCACCCGGGCGACGAGATCACCAAAGTGCTGATGGCCAAGGGGGAGCCGGTGGTGCACAACGAAACCCGACGCAAGGTGACCGAAACCACGATGCGCGACCGGGTCACCGCCCTGAGCGCCGAACCGCTGCTGATTGCCGGTGGCGACATGATCCTGCGGATTGGCAATAAGCTGGTTAACGACGCCGGACGCGTCTCGGCCGGAGGCTCGCTGCTGGTTGACGGCAGCCGTTTCACCTCCGGAGATGTCAGCCACAGCCGCGTCGTCAACCGCGGCTACAGCCTGCTGGAAACCACCCGCACCGAAACGCAGTCCTATCTGGAATGGCACGATGGCTGTTCATGGGGTGAGAGTCATTGCGGTAACAATGAACTCTGGTGGCCCTGGCCGGCGGAAGAGCAGAGCCGACGGATCGGACAGGTGCAGGGGAGTATCCGCGCCGGTGACATCCTGAGCGTCTTTACCGGCAGTCTTGACAACACCCCGGTCAGCAGCAGCGGTGCGATGATCAACGACCTGCGCCAGGCCGATGCAGAGGTCTGCACCGACGCGCCGCTGGTGGTGCCTGACAGCGGCCTGTTCCACCCCGCACCCGACCCGCGGGCGCGCTACCTGATCGAATCAGACCCGCGCTTTGCCGACT
>RFIO01000060.1 GCA_003695205.1 Deltaproteobacteria bacterium | reverse complement strand
CGACCACTTCAAGCCGGCCACAGCAACCGGCGCCAGGCGGCAGCAGGTGACCGATTTTGGCGGCGGCAAAGGTGACGGTCAGCTCGGCCCGCACCGCGCGACCGAGAATTCGGCCATTGTCGGCATCGACCCCGGAGGGGATGTCGACAGCCACCACGGGAGATGACACGGCGTTGATCCAGTCGATCGCCCGACGATAGAGCCCACGCACCTCGCTGGCCAGGCCGGTTCCGAGCAGGGCGTCGACGATCAGTTCCGGGGACTGGCCATCGAGGAAGGTTGCCAGCGCCTCCTCCTCGCTCACAAACGCGACATTTTGGCCCAGTCGCTCCCAGATGGCGAGGTTGGCGGCCGCATCGCCGCCGACACTGGCCCTTTCGCCCAGCAACACCACGCTGACCGGGAGGCCGGCCTGCAGCAGACAGCGGGCGATGACCAGGCCGTCACCACCGTTGTTCCCCTTGCCGCACAGCACCAGAACGGGACCTGCCAAATCGGGCCAGGCGTCCTGAATCCGCTCGGAGCAGCCCCGACCGGCATTCTCCATCAGAACCAGGCCGGGAATACCGACCTGTTCGATGGTACGGCGGTCGAGGTCGCGCATCTGTTGAGCTGTCAGCACCCGCATGATGTCTCCAGTATAACAGTCGCGGTGGCATAATCGCCATCATGGCTGTAGGAGAGCAATGGCTCCGAAAGGTTCTTCTCGGCCAGCAGCTCGGCCGCGCGCCCGGCAAGCCTGAAGAAAGGTCTGCCCAGGGGGTCGCGCGCGACCTCCATGTCCTGCCAGCTCAATCCGTCGCGCAGGCCGAGACCGAAGGCCTTGAGCAGGGCTTCCTTGGCGGCAAAACGCGCCGCCAGGTGAGGAGCGGGATCCTTCCGTGGCAGGCAGTAGGCGAGCTCGTCCCCGGTGAAGAGCCGCTGCAGCAGGGCCTGTTTGTCCCGGCGCAGAAAATCGCGAAAACGCTCGACACGGACCAGGTCGACACCGAGGCCAACCGTGCGCCGGCTACCGGAAGCCATCACCGGATCAGCGCCACCATGTCACGCACCGCCCTGTCCATGCCGACCAGGACCGCGCGCGAAACGATGCTGTGGCCGATATTGAATTCGTGGAAGCCGCTCATGCGCGCCACCGGGCCCACGTTCTGGTAGTTGAGGCCATGCCCGGCGTTGACTCCGAGGCCAAGCTTGCGCCCGGCGCGCAGGGCCGTCTCGATCTTTTCCAGCTCCCGGCGCCTCAGGTCTTCGTTTCCGGCTTCGCAGTAGCTGCCGGTATGAATTTCTATAAAATCGGCCCCGACCCGGTGTGCGGCCTTGACCTGCTCCAGATCGGGATCAATGAAGAGGCTGACGCTGATCCCCCCCTGGCGCAGCAGTTCGGTCTGCTTGCGGATCAGGTTGCGGTGCAGGCAGACGTCAAGCCCGCCCTCGGTGGTCAGTTCCTCGCGCTTTTCCGGCACCAGGGTGACACTGTCGGGCAGGATGTCCAGAGCGATGGCGACCATCTCGTCCGTCGCCGCCATTTCCAGGTTGAGGCGGGTTTGCACGGTCTGGCGCAGAAGCCGCACATCCCGGTCCTGGATGTGGCGCCGGTCCTCGCGCAGATGAACGGTGATGCCGTCGGCACCGGCCAGTTCAGCCAGGGCGGCCGCGGCGACGGGGTCGGGCTCGGTGCCGCCCCGGGCCTGTCGGATGGTGGCGACGTGATCGACATTGACTCCCAGAAGTGCCATCAGCCTTCCTCCCCGGCAAGTCCGATATGCTGCGTCACCAGGGACGCCAGGTCCTCGGCCATCGCCTCAATCCGGTTTCTGTCCTCCCCCTCGATCATGATGCGCAGCAGCGGCTCGGTGCCGGAGTAGCGCACCAGCACCCTTCCCCGACCGGCAAGGTCGGTCTCGACTTTCTCGATTCGCGCGGCGATCTCGGGAATGGTTGCCAGGTCGGGTTTCCGTGCCACCCGGACGTTGACCAGCACCTGG
>RFIO01000452.1 GCA_003695205.1 Deltaproteobacteria bacterium | reverse complement strand
GATGTACCCTGTCTCCCGTTTCCACATTGGCGGCAAGGATCTGTAGCAATTCTGCCTGCTCGGCCTGATTCCTGCAGTACGGGATCATCCGCAGGCGAACATCACAGCCCAGCCGTTCTTCGAGCAAGGGTTCGAGAGGCTGCAGATCATCAGGCTCGACCTCCTGATCCTGATCCATTTTATGGAGCAGTTTCAGGCGTTCGTTCTCAGCAGCGCTGCCCAGATTGAGGTCACCTTCGAAGAGGTGGTCCCACATGCTGCCGGAAGTGCCGAGGATGACCATGCGCCTGGGCTTCAGGCGTTCCGCCAGTGGCCAGCCCAGAAAGGCGACCGGGTCGCTGGCCTTGCCATCCCCGAAGTCGTAGCACGTTTTCCGGTACGCGGCACCACCCGAAGATGTACGGCCGAGGAAGGTGATTAGGGTTTGGTTCATGTGGCTGTTCCACATCTGATCGACTGGTCATATGGTGAAGTTATCACCAATAGCCCTCCCCAAAAACAGAGATGGGCACGGTCGCTTGCTCAAAAGTTACCGGTACGCAGTGCGTCGAGCTGCTGTCGCTTTTTCTGCTCTTGCTTCTTTTTCTTCTTCGACGGCTGCCCGGGGATACCCCAACCAAAGCGGTCATAGGCCGACTCGATCTGGTCCGCGGCCTTGGCTCGCGCATCATCGGGCCAGGCTTTTGCCTGTTCCAGATAACTATTGAGCATCCCCACCAATTCAGGATATCGATCTTTGGTTAGCGTTTCCGGGAACCCGGCCAATTGAGTTTCAATAGCCCGATATGCCTTTTCCCACTCTGGCAGGGCATCAAATTCCGCCTGCCGACGCGCAGCCTCCTCTTCCTCTTCCTTACGTCGGGCGGCCTCCTCGGCCTCCCTTTGACGGCGTTCCTCCTCCTCGGCGCGGAAGCGAGCCTCGGCTTCGGCCTTTGCCCTGTCGGCTTTATCACGCAGTTTAGCGATACGCTCATGAACCCGGCGTTGCCATTCCTGGATACTCCGCACCGTGTCGCCGGCCTGAACGGGCGAATCGCTGTCGGGGTCGATCTCGACCAGCAGCCAGCCGAATGGCAGCAGGTTACGCTGGGCCTGACGCTCGTACCCGGCAAGCCAGAGAGTTTTTGGGGAATCGGACCAACCGGGCTTTTCACCTCTGCCCTTCATGATCCTTATACTGCGTACGCCTTCTAGTGTCACCGCCTCGGCGCCGCTGTGGCGGCCTACACGCAGCAGGAAGGTGCGCCTTGCGTCGAAGGCCGGCTGCAGTCTCTGCAACAACCGTTCAATCCGGTTTGCCCAGTCGGCATCGACGAAGCCGCGTTGCCGCAGCAGCGCCAATTCGCGGTCGAAAATGGGCCGGTAGAAGCGGTTGCAGGCGGCGACGATATCCTCGATGTCAAAACGCAATCTCGGGGTCGTGCGCTCGTCACCGACACCGTCGAGATCCTGTACCGTCAGGGTGCCGGAGAAGGGGCGGTCGAATAGCGGCGGCAGGCTTTCCAGCAG
>RFIO01000451.1 GCA_003695205.1 Deltaproteobacteria bacterium | reverse complement strand
TCTCTCCAGAAAGCCGGCAGCTGCCGGCTTTTTTTCAACCTGCGCACCAGCGGCGCCAGGTCCTCATCCTCGATGAATATCAGCACGTTCTTGATCTTGTCGAGCACCTGTTTTTCACCGCAGAAACGTTCCTGATAGCGCGGCACCAGCCGCTCCATGAATTGGCGCAGTCGCTCAAGTCGAATTTCCGGTTCCTCGCGATCCGGCAGCCGGCCGCGAATCCGATCAAATATCCACGGATCACACAGGGCCGAGCGGCCGATCATCAGACCTGCCGCCCCGGTTTTGTCCAGAATCTGTCGTCCTTCCGCGCCACTGCGAATATCGCCGTTTGCAATGACGGGGATGCGGGTGTTGACGATCACTTCGGCGGTCAGGTCGTGGTCGGCACGGCCGGCGTATTTCTGTACCACCGTGCGCGGATGCAGGATCAGCCAGTCGATGCCGGCATCCTCCAGCAACGGCAACAGACTGAACACCTGGCGCGGATCATCGTAGCCGGCGCGCATCTTGACCGAAAAATCTCCGGGAATCCGGCGGCGCAGGGCAGGCAGAAGTTCGGCGAGGATATCCGGGTGGCGTAGCAGCTTGCCGCCGGTGGCGGCACTGGTGGCGCGGCCGTAGGGGCAGCCGAGGTTGAGGTTGATATGCCTGGCGCCCCGGTCGACGGCGATGTCGGCCGCTTCGAGTAGCGGATCGATGGCGCCGCCGATCAGCTGGACCACCAGCGGAGTGCCCATCTGTTCGCTGTCAAGTTCCTCCAGGTCGCGTCGGCTGAAGCGCTTGCGGCTGACCGGGCTGACGCGCAGGAATTCGGTGAAGACTACATCCGGAGGAGACAGCTGCAGGATGACGGCGCGCAGCTCCCGGTTGGTCACCCCTTGCATAGGCGCCAGCATCAGCGGTATCTGCCCTTCGGACCAGGGCAGTCGTTTCTCCGGGATCATGGGATCAGTCACGGCGCCACAGGCGCAGGGGCTGGTCGAAGAACCGCGTGGTCTTCGGTTGATAGCCCGGAAGCCAGCAGACATCCTTCGGTTTCAGGGTCATCAGCAGCAGGGCGAGCAGGGTCAGGTTGGCGATCATGGCGACCGCCATGGCGAGACCGGTAAAAAGTCCGAAGTAGATGGTCGGCATGAAGTCGGAGAAGGCAAGAATGCCGAAGCCGACGATGACGATGACCGAGGTGTAGTACATGGCCCGGCCGACGCTCGAATGGCAGCGGCGCACGGCCGCCTGGTAGTCGAGATCAGCGGTTACCTCCTCGGTGAATCGATGCACGTAGTGGATGGTATCATCGACGGCGATGCCGATGGTAATGGCGGCGATGGTTATGGTCATGATGTCGAGGGGGATGCCGAGCCAGCCCATCAGGCCAAGCACCACCCCGGCGGCGGTCAGGTTGGGAATGATGGCGATCAGCGCCAGGCGCACCGAGCGGAACAGCAGCAGGAACATCACCATGATGACGGCAAAGACGAAACCGAGGGTCAGAATCTGCGAGCGGTACAGGCTCTGCAGCACGTTGTTGTAGAGGACGAACATGCCGTTGATGGTGACCTGTTCCGGCGCGAGTCCGAAGTGCTCGGTCAGGCCGGTACGGATTTCGTCGAGCAGGGCATTGCGCTTGAGGGTCGGGTCGGAATCGACGATGCGCAGGGTGATGCGCGCCTCGCTGCCGTCGGCATTCATGTAGGGAGCGAACAGGGTGTGGTCGATATCGGCTGGCAGCTTGCGGTGCAGCACCGACAGCAGCAGGTCATCCGGTTCCATGCCGTCGTTGAGCTGGCGCACCAGTTTCATGGTGGTGGCCAGTGACATCACCTTGCCGGTGGCCGGCAGCTGTTCCAGCCAGGTGTGGATCTGTGCCAGCCGCTGCAGCTGCCGGCTGTTGTACCAGTAGCTGGTCGCCGTCATCCCGGCGTCATGTCCTTCCTCCGCGAATGGGTCATCGGCAAACTCGTCGTCGAAATCGGCGTCCTCAGCGACTGTCGGCTGCCAGTCGGCCGGTGCCTTCAGGATGATCTCCATCGGGGTGGTGCCGCCTAGCTTGCGGTCGATCAGTGCCATTCCCCGGTATATCTCGGTTTCCTTCTTGAAGTTGTCGATGAAGCGGTTCTCCACCGTCAGCCGGCTCATGCCGATGAGGCTGAACAGGGCGAGGCCGGCAAAGGCGAGCAGAACCAGCCGCCCCCTGCGGGTGATCAGGTCGGCGCACAGACCGGTCAGGTGCCCGGTGATGTCGAACCGGGGTTGAAAATGTTTCGGTTTCAGCAGTGCCAGACCGGCCGGAAAGAGCAGGAACGACAGAACAAAGGCGGCGCAGGTGCCGATGGCCATCATCCAGCCGAAGTCGATGACCGGACGAATGCCGCTGATCAGCAGGCTGACGAAGGCGACCTGGGTGGTCAGGGTGGTGAACAGGCTCGGCAGAAACTTGGAGCGCACCGTCTCCTGCACCAGGGTTTGTTGGCGGGCGCGCGGATTGACGGCGTGCAGCTCGTGGTAGCGGACGATCAGATGCACGGCCAGCGACAGGGTGATGATCAGCAGCAGCGAGGTGAAATTGGACGAAACCACGGTTACGCGCCAGTCGAGCCAGCCGAGCAGGCCGAACATGAACCAGACGGAGCAACCGCAGCAGAGCATCGGCAGAACGACCCAGCGCAACTGGCGGAAGATCAGCGCCAGCATGCCGACCAGAAAGACCAGCACGCCGATGCCGAAGGTGAGCAGGTCATGGCGAATGAAGTCGATCATGTCGGCGACGATCATCGACACACCGCCCAGGTGGATGTCGGCCGCTTCACGGTGGCGATCGAGCACCGCGCGGACCCGGGCGATGGTGCGCGCCTCGCGGTCGATCACCTCGGCGCTGTAGGCCTTGAACTCGGCCCGCACCCGCTCCAGTTCCTTCTGTTCCTCAGGTCCCAGTTCGCCGCGCCGGTCGGCAGCGGCCAGTTCGTTGCGGCGCTGAAGCAGCCGGTCGTATTTCGGATCGGGTTTCAGGTTGACCTGCAGCGCAGTGGTGCGTGCGTCCTGGCTGAGGATCAGTTCCCGATAGAGCGGGCTGGTGAGGAACTCCCTTCTGGCCATGGCCCTGTCGACATTCGGATCGAGCAGGGTCGGGGCACCGTGCTGCAGTTCGGCAAAGCCGATGGGCGGGCTCTGCAGCAGCGGGACGTCGAGGATGCTGGTGACCGACCTGACCTCCTCCAACGATGCCAGGTCGTCACGTAACTCCCTGATGGCCTGGAGTCCCTTGTCGCTGAACAGTGGTTCCATAGGGGTAACGGCGACCACCAGGAAGTCATCGGAGGAGTAACGCCGCCGCAGTTCGCGGTAGGTCGCCAGATCCCTGTCCCCTTCGAGGACGAGGGAGTCGGCCGAGGCGTCGAGGCGGAAATGGTTTGCCTGGCTGCCGACCAGAACCACCAGCAGCAGGGTGCAGGCCAGGACGGCCACCGGGTGGCGCAGCAGGTACTGACGGTAGAGGCGAAACAGGCGTCGGCGCATGGTGGCTCCGGAGACTGGGATGAAAACTCATTGTAGCGAAAAGAAGGCGTAACGCCTAGGTCGGCGGCCGTGTTTCTCTTGGCTGTTTGGTCCTGCTGAACTTATTTTCATCGAAAAAGGCTTGGG
>RFIO01000450.1 GCA_003695205.1 Deltaproteobacteria bacterium | reverse complement strand
GGCGCAGATAGGGTTTGGCCTCGGGGTTGTGGCTCTGCCAGAAGACGGCGAGCAGATGTCTGTAGCTCAGCCGACGCGGATCAAAACGCACCTCGACCGTCTCGGTGTGGTCGCCGATGTTGCGATAATCGGGGGTTTGCGTCTGACCGCCGGCATAACCGACCCGCGTGGAGACAACCCCGGGAAGACTCCCGAACCGGGAGTCGACGCCCCAGAATCAGCCTCCGGCGAACAGCGCCCGCTCCACCGGGCCGTCGTATTCGGCCGGCGGTTGCGGGGTCGGACCGTCAGCACTGGCCGTCAGTCCGCCGGGACGGACAGCAAGCAGCCAGGCCCCCAGTCCCCAGACTGACAACAACAACAGGGATAGCAGGATGCTACGCTGCACAGGTTTCTTCCCACGGATGAGTCTCATGCCCCTACTCTACCACACCGATGCGGACAGGCGTCTTCAGACCCCGCCGCTTCAGGTGCCGGACGAGATCACCCCTGGTTGTCGGCCCAGCCTTGCCGTTCTCCTGACGAGACCCCTGAATCGGCCAGATGCAGCGCGGCCCCCAGGGCACCCATGACCTCCGGGACCTCCGGAACCAGAACCTCACAGCCCAGGCGCCTTGACAGCGTTTCCACAAGGAACCGGTTGCGCGCCACGCCGCCGGTGAAGACGAGAGGACCGGCCAAACCGGCCCTCTCAAGCATTCCGGCCAGCCGGTCCACCACCGACAGATGCACCGCCCGGGCGATGTCTTCACCGGCATAGCCGCGGTTGCGCAGTCCGACCACCTCTGACTCGGCAAATACGGCGCACATGCTGCTGATCGTCAGCTGTGTTGTCGACCGTGCGGCCGCTTCGGCAAAATCTTCGAGGGTGAGCCCGAGCGATGCCGCCATCATTTCCAGGAATCGGCCGGTGCCGGCGGCGCATTTGTCATTCATCTGGAATCGCTCGACGCGCCCCCTGGCGTCCAGAACAATCACCTTGGAATCCTGCCCGCCAACATCCAGCACGGTTCGGCATTCAGGAAATGCATGTTGCGCTCCGATGGCGTGAGCCTTGATCTCGGTGATCACCTTTTGGGCAAAATGTTCGCGCGCGAGGTGGCGACCGTAGCCGGTTGCGGCCACCGGGCAGGACGGGAAATCCTTGAGCAGCCCTCTTGCCTGCAGGAGCGGTTCAAAGGAACATTCGGCAACCCGGCTCGCCACCAGGCGGCCGTGGCGTACCGCTGCCAGCTTGATGGCCCGCGATCCGAGATCGACACCCAGATACGTCATCCCTGAATCTGCTCCAGAAAGGCTTCGACCCGGGTCTGCAACTGACCGACATCCTCGGTGGCATAGTCAGTTTCGATCGCCAGGAACGGAATCCCTTCCCGCTCACAGGCCCTCCGCAGTTTGACCGCCTCGATGTTGTAGGTGTGGCAGAACTGCAGGCAGTAGTCGATGATCCCCTGGGCCCCTGATTCGCGGCATTCCCGAATCACCTGGTCGATGCGCTCGTCGTTGGGCGTGAAGCAGGAGCAGTCGATTTTCATGTAACGCTCCGTCAGCCGCTCCAGCATGGCGTCGAGCGAGGAACCATCCGGGTCGATGGTGTCCTTGTAGTAGCGGGTTCCGATGCAGCTCTCCTCATTGACTACCACCGCGCCGGCATTTTCGACGATGTTGTGCAGCTTCCAGTTCGGCAGCGCCATCGGCGTGCCCGAGACCATGATCCTCGGTGTCCCCCCGGGGGCCACGAAGGTGCCCGTGGCGATGCGCCGCTCCAGTTCGTCGCACAAGTCATTGACCCTGGAGGTGAAGCGCTCGGGGATATCGTAGAAAGCGATCTGCTGGATCAGCAGCATGTCCCGTCCGCTGATCGGGGAAGGATCGTGATGGCGCAGGGCGTTGAGACGCTGCAGGGCCCGCCTCTTGGCGTTCAGAACTTCGATGGAGCCTTTCAGCCCCTCGGCGCCGACCTCTTTGCCGGTGATTTTTTCAATGGCCGATTTGAAATCCTTTACCTCCTCGAGCCAGAGCTTCTTGTCCCGCTCGCGCTTCATCTGGGGGATCTCCATGACGTGGGTCGGCACATACTCCTCGAGCAGTTCCCAGGTCTTCTTTTTGGCGTCGCAGGTCGTCTCGCCGTACACCATGTCGACGACCTGGAAAAAGGGGCAGATACGTCCAACCTTGAAGCCGAAGGCTGATTTGACCATCGGACAGATGTTGCGCGGCAGAATGGCTTCGGCATCGGCGATGGAACCCTGGGAGCCACCGCACAGGCCGACGCAAACCCCGTCAGCCGCGTGGATCACTTCCTCGGGAACATAGACGCAGAAAGTGCCGATGACCGGCCGACCGGCCTTTTTGGCATCGACCATCTCGCGGATGCGGCCGGAAAAGATGTTGCGCACCATGTCGTCGAAATAGGCCATGGCGGCAGGACGATTTCCCTGGCGCAGGAAAATGTTGCGATAGGCCTCAGTCAGCATGGGAGGAACATTGCCGAAACGGGCCACGTCCATGTCGAGGCTGGACCACAATTCAGGGTCGGCTTTCACTTCGAAGGATTCCGGCATGGCGATACTCCTTTCAAAAAGGGCAGGGAACCTGGCACACTAGATAAGTTTCGACAAATTATATATGTTTAATTTTATTGTGTCCAAGACTAAATACAGATATTTGCGATATGTTGAATAGGTTTTTTCTATGGAACTTTACAGGCCCGTACCCGTTGCTGCCATGCTAGACTTTTGCGCATGTACACCGCCCTGAAAACCCTGGGACTGAGCTTCGTCCTGCTGTTCCTGTGCATCGCCTGCGACCGGCCGCAACTGTCTCCCCTGCCGGCCGACGCGGTCATTCTCGCCTTCGGCGACAGCATCACCTTCGGTACCGGCGCGCCACAGGGGCAGGACTATCCGGCCGTACTCGCCCGGCTCATCGGCCGCAGGGTCGTCAACGGCGGCGTCCCGGGAGAGACAACGGCACAGGGCAAAGAGCGCCTGCCCAAGCTCCTTGAAGAGATACAGCCGCATCTGGTGCTGCTCGAGGAGGGGGGCAACGATTTTCTGCGCCGCGTCGACCGGGGCACCACCCGCAGAAATCTGCAGGCAATGATCGACAGCTGCCGGGACTTCGGCGTTCCGGTCGTGCTGATAGCCGTGCCGCAACCCGGTCTGCTCCTGTCCGACGCCGACCTCTACCAGGAGCTGGCCGAAAGCAACCGCCTGCTGCTGATCGACGATGAACTGGCCGACATCCTCTCGGATCGCGACCTCAAAAGCGACACCATCCATCCCAATGCCGCCGGCTACCGGCGTCTGGCCGAAGCTGTCATGGAAAGGTTGAGACAGCACGGAGCCATCGAATAAAAAATCGGGGAGCCCGAAACGGGCCCCCCGACTCGATGGGACAGGATATGTTGGTGCGGCCCCGTCAGTTCTGGGTGACGAAAGCCTCGGTCTCTTCGATCGGCTTGAGATCGCGCATGGGGTTTTTGCGGTTCAGGACCTTGTTGTGCAGGTAGAAGATCAGGGTGAAACCGGCCACGGCGGTGTTGAGGTCAAACAGCACCGTCACCGCCGATGCGCCAATGATCATCAGCATCTCGCGGTTGGTTACAAAAATCGGCTCGTCGTCATGCCGGGCAAAGAAGCGCTTGAACATCGCCGCCCGCTTGCGGGCGACTTCCTTGGCGTAAAGCCGGATGGGCAGAAAATCAAAGACGTCGTAGCCGACCTTGATCAGCACCCCGACGAAAACGGCCTTGGGGATCAGGTTGATCAGCCCCTGGAACAGCACCATCTCGACCAGAACGAACACGCCGACCATGATGCCCGCCAGCCTCAGGGTCGCCCCCTCCTTGATCATGAGCACCGAACGGATGGTCGCCTGGGCGCCGGGAATCCCCCCGAGGAAACCGACACTGCCGTTGGCCAGGCCCTGGGCGAACAGCTCCTTGTTCTGTCTTGTCTTCTCGCCGCTCATCTTGTCGACCACAAGTGAAGTCAGCAGGGTATCCAGGTAACCGAGCAGAGCCAGCTGCAGGGCAAAGGGCAGGGCGGCGATCAAGGCAGCCCCCGACAGATCGCCAGGAAACTGGGCCTTAACCATACCGACAAACCCCGACAGGCTGTTGAAGCCGCCGGAAAGCTGCACCGTCTCGACCTGCCAGCCGAGCAGGCGGCTGACAACGGTCATGATGACGATGGCCAGCAGGGTTGCCGGCAGAAAACGCGACATGCGGCCGACGGCAAAGCGCATCATCGGAGCCAGGGCAAAGATCAGTACCAGGGTCGCAAGCGCTACCAGGCTATTCTGCCAGACCGGTCCGGACAGGGCCTGCTTGCCGCCAAGACCGAACAGCACTCGCACCTGGTCGAGCCAGATCAGCAGGGCGATACCGTTCATGAACCCGGAGATCACCACGTTGGGCACCAGGCTGATGAACCGTCCCAGGCGCAGCACCCCCATCACCAGCATGATGACACCGCAGAGGATAAAGACGGTATTGACGAAATGAACCGCGCTCATGCCTCCAAGGACACCGGCACCGGCCTGCTCGAAGGCATAGGCGACGGTCACGGCACTGACGGCACTCATGGGCGCGGTCGGACCGGAACACTGCACCCGGGTGCCGCCGAACGCCGCGGTCACCAGGGCGATCACCCCGGCCGAAATCATGCCGGCAAAGGCCCCGCGACCGGAGAGCATCCCCAGGGCAGCCCCAAGGCTCAGGGCGACAAAACTGACCGTCAGGCCGATAATGACATTCTGAACAATCTCCCCCAGAGCCCCTCCGGAGGCATCCAGGGAAAGGGTTTCGCCAACATCTTCTGCTGTTTTCATTCTCTCCTCCCCACAGAGTTATTGTGGTCATCGTGTCCACTGGATGAGGTGGAATCACGATGAATCAGGGCATGCTTAAAAGCTTTCAGGGCGGTGAAGATCGCCTCCCGGCCGGGCTTGCGCTGCAGTTCACGCCGGAAAACCTCGGAACGGAGGGCAAATCCGATCAGCGACAGCAGGTGCAGATGACCTCTCAGGGTCGGACTCAAGGGCAGGATCAAGGTATCGACCGGCCTGCCGTCGAGGGCCCTGAATTCGGCCGGGTGCTCAAGAAAGGCCAGGGCAACAACGGGGCGCTCAATGTGCAGCAGCACCGGGTTGCGCGGATGCGGGATGGCGATTCCGTCGCCGTAGCCGGTCGATGCCAGCTCCTCCCGGGCAATGAGAACCTGGGTCAGGTAGTTGCGGTCGACCTCGGGTGGCAGATTGAGCAATCCGACCAGCCGGTCGAGCACCTCGTTGCGGTCCCGCCCCTCGACCCGGTAGTGAATGCCGCCGCCGCGCAGCGCCTCGGTCAGGGTCGGCAGGGGGGCCGGCTCCCCCTCGGCCTCGGTAAACGCTTCATGCGCCAGACCCATGCGCCGCGAGGTAGCCCACTCGACCAGTTCCGATCGATTGAAGCGGTGCTGTCCCTGGACCCGATAGGCCGGGATCAGCTCCTGCTTGAGCCAGCGGTAGATGGTCTTTTCCGATACCTGCAGCAGACGGGCAGCGTCTTTGACCGACAGGTTCATTCCGTCTCCTTGAGAATGCCTTAATTATAGACACACTTGGACATTTTTGGACATTCTCGCCAAATCTATCTTTGTGTCAAGGAATGAATGATGAGCCCCTTCTCCTGAAGCGCCTCTTCTGCTAACCTCCCCGACCATGGCTTCTGACGACATCAAATCCGCCCCCCTGGTTGAAATCTTTTCCGACGGCGCCTGCAGCGGCAATCCCGGCCCCGGAGGCTGGGGCACCCTGCTGCGCTGCAACGGCACGGAGAAGGAACTCTCCGGCTATGAGCCGGAGACCACCAACAACCGCATGGAACTGACCGCCGCCATCGAGGGGCTCAGGGCGCTGAAGCGCCCCTGCCGGGTACGGCTGACCACCGACTCGGAATACCTGAAAAAGGGCATGACCGAATGGCTCGAAGGCTGGATCCGGCGCGGCTGGAAGAACAGCCAGAAAAAACCGGTC
>RFIO01000449.1 GCA_003695205.1 Deltaproteobacteria bacterium | reverse complement strand
GTACGAGGACTCGACCCTGTTTGCCGGCTATCCGGCCAAGCGCTGCTGGTATCCCTTCTCCGGCAACGTCTACCAGGAAATCCTCCCCTCGGCAGCGGCAGGATATCCCTATACCATCGACGCCCTCTTCCTGCACAAGGGGAGTCCCGGCTATGCCGCTCCGGGTGCCAACAAGCAGCTTGAAGTGCTCAAGGACGTCGAGAAGATCCCGCTGCTTTTGGCCTCGGATATCGTCATCGGCGAGTCGTCCATGTACGCTGACTACCTCTTCCCCGACACCGCAATCTGGGAGCGCTGGGGTACCCCGCACATCACGCCCGACGTGGTGACGGCCGTCTCCAAGGTGCGTCAGCCGATGGTCCAGGCCATGACCGAAGAGGTCAAGGTCTACGGTGTCAAGCAGCCTCTCGGCATGGAAGCGGTCCTGCTTGCCATCGCCGAAAAACTGAACCTGCCCAACCACGGCAAGGACGGTTTCGGCAAGGGACAGCCGCTTGAGCGCGCCGACGACTGGTTCATCCGCATGGTGGCCAACCTCGCCCAGGGGGACAAGCCCGGCACCCAGGTCCCCGCCGCGAAGGCCGAAGAGCAGGCCATCTTCAAGAAAGCCCGCCGGCATCTTTCGGGCTACGCCTATGATCCGGAGCGCTGGCGCAAAATCCTCGGCGATGACATGTTCCTGCGGGTTATTACCGTGCTCAACCGCGGCGGTCGCTTCGAGGATGCCGAACATGCCTACAAGGGCGACAAGGTGCACCATCAGTTCAAGAACCAGTTCAACCTCTACGCCGAAAAGGTCGCTCTGGCCAAGCATCCCGGTACCGGCAAGCGCTTCTCCGGTCTGGCCCTGGCCGAGCCGATCCGCGACTTCCACGGCAACGAAGTCAAGGATGCCGGCTACGATCTGAACCTGATCACCTACAAGGACATTGTCGGCGGACAGTCTCGAACCATCGGCAACTACTGGGCACAGGGACGCGAGCTGCAGGAGAACTACATCCTGATGAACTCGCGCGATGCCAAAAAACTTGGGCTCAAAGATGGGGCCGAGGCGAAAATCCTTTCGGCTTCCAATGCGAATGGCATGTGGAACGTTGGCTTCGGCCAGGATCGTCCGGTTGCCGGCAAAGTCAAGGTGGTTGAAGGCATTCGCCCCGGCGTGGTCGCGGTCTCCTGGCACAACGGCCACTGGGCCTACGGCGCCGGAAATGTCAAGGTCGACGGCAAGGTCGTCAAGGGCGACAAGCGGCGCGGCAAGGGCCTGTGCCCCAACGCGGCGATGCGTATCGACCCGGCTCTGGGCGATATGTGCCTGACCGACCCGATCGGTGCCTCGTCCTCCTTCTTCGATACCAAGGTCAAGGTCGTCCCGGCCTGAGCCTGAATCTGGGGCGGCGGTGTTCTTCCGCCGCCCCTTTTTTACCCGCAGGAGAAATCTATGTTCGG
>RFIO01000448.1 GCA_003695205.1 Deltaproteobacteria bacterium | reverse complement strand
CTACATCGTCGTGACCCTGCTGCTCGGTTTCGGCGCCGTCAATACCGGCAACAACCTGATGTACCTGCTGGTCTCGGCCCTGCTCGGTTTCATGGCGGTCTCCGGCCTGCTCGGCAAGGCCAATATCTCCCGACTGGAGCTGCGACCGCTACCGGCACCGGAGCTCTACGCCGGCCTCCAGGCTCCCCTCCCCTGGCTCCTGGTCAACCGGCGCCGGCGTCTGCCCGCCTTTCTGATCGAGTTGAGCACCGGCCAGGGACGGGCCATCATCCCCCTGCTGGGGCCCGGCCAGCGCCAGCGCGTCCGACTGCCCCACACCTTCGATCGGCGGGGTGACCAGCCTCTGCCGGCGGTCACCCTGAGTTCCCATTTTCCCATCAACTTCTTCGTGCGCCACCTGCGGCTGCCGACGGCAGGCGAGACACTGGTCTTCCCGGCTCTGATCGAAAGCCGCCTGCCGGTGACCGACGATCCCGTCAGCAGCATGCCTCGCCAGTTGCTCGAACAGGCGGGATATGAGGGGGATCTGCGCGCCATAGTCGACTACAGCGGTGCCGAGCCCCTGCGCAGCCTGCACTGGAAACTGTCGGCGCGCCACGAGGAGTTGAAGGTCAAACAGACCGAAAGCCTTGGCGGCAACCCCGTCATGATCGATGTCGCAGACCTGCCGGGACATGGCGAAGAGCAATTGGGCCGAGCCTGCTGGCTGGTCAACGACTTGGAACGACGGCAGCGGCCGGTGGGTTTGCGCCTGGGCAGCCAGCATCTGGCCGTCGGAAGCGGGCAGACGCACCGGCTGCGGCTGCTGGGAGCCCTGGCGCGCCATGACCCGTCTTGAGACCCTGCTCATTCTGATCGCCTACGCCACGGCCCTGCTCGGGCTGTTGCCGGTCCTGTCCTTTCTCGACGGCGCCACCCTGGCCATCCTGGGCGCGGCTCTGGCGATCGGCATTTTCGGTGACCGGCGCGGAAAGCCCCTGCTTGGCGACCGTCTCGCCACCCTGCTGGCGATCGGTATCACCCTGTTCCAGCTGCTGCGCGTCGACCTGGGCAACTTCGTTCCACCCATGGTCAGCCTGCTGGTTTTGCTGCTGGCCGTGCGGTTGGCCGGCAGCAAGACCGGTCGGCATCTGCTGCAGATCTACGGGCTGGCGCTGCTGACCCTGGCGGCTTCGACCCTGCTCACCCTGGACAAGACCTTTTTTCTCTACCTGCTGCTGCAGGTTCCCCTGGTCGCAGTCGGCCTGGTGCTGCTCACCTTCCACGACCGCGCCCCCGGTCTGCGCCTCGACCGCTCCGGCTGGCTGCGGATCCTGCGCTGGGCCCTGGTGTTGCCGGTCGGTGCCCTGGTACTGATGGTTTTCTTCTATCTGATCCTGCCGCGCACCGAGCATCCTCTCTGGCATTTTCTCATGCCGCTCGAAACCGCCAGCGCCGGACTGGCCGACGAGGTCCGCCCGGGCAATTACGCCGCCCTGGCCGGCACGGGCCGCATCGCCTTCAGGGCTGAAAGCGACGAGCGCGACCCGGCCGAGCTCTACTGGCGTGTCCTGACCTTTGACCGAACCGATGGCCGCCGTTGGCGCAGCAGCGGCCTGGCGCCGGCCGACCGCATCGAAAGGACCGGGCCGGACAGCTGGCTGACCTACGACCTGGAACCGAAGCCGGATGCCCGCCTGCCTCTGCTCGATGTGCCGCTGGAGGTGCGCGGCATCCGCCATCGCCTGCAAAACGACCGGACCGCCATCCTCCAGCGCAAAACAGGCAAGCGCGGCCACTATCGCGCCCGCTCCGACCCGGCGGCCCGCCTTGCTCTGGCCGACCGGGAACGGCAGGAGCACTACCTGCAACGGCCGGCAGGCATCGATCCGCGCGTTATCGAACTGGTTGCCGATGTGCAGGCCAAAACCACGAGGGCTGAGCGCATCCATGCCCTTGAACGCCAGTTTGAACAACTGCAGCTGCGCTACGATGATCGCAACCTGCCGAAAACCGCCGATCCGGTCGCGACCTTCCTGCTGCAAACCCGGCGCGGCTACTGCGAATATTTCGCCTCCAGCTTCGCCCTGCTGCTGCGTTTGTCCGGCGTGCCCGCCCGACTGGTGGGCGGCTATCTCGGCGGAGACTACAACCCCCTCGGCGGCTACTACCTGGTGGGTGAGGATCGGGCACACGTCTGGGTCGAGGCGCTTCTGGAGGATGGCCGCTGGCAGCGCATCGATCCGAGCCTGCTGGCGACCAATGCCGGCAGCAACTGGCTGGCCGGCCGCAGCCGACAGCCAGGTCTGTGGCGCCAGCTGACCGACAGTCTCGATCACGCGTGGAACAGCCTGGTGATCACCTACGACCTGCAGCGCCAGCTCGGTGCCCTGATCGATCTCGAACGCCGCAGCCATCGATCAGGCACGGTCCCGCTGCGGCGGCTCTGGTGGCTGGCGCTGCCGCTGCTCGGTCTGGGTGCCTGGCGCTGGCGCGATCGTCTGATTCTCACGCCGGAACAGCGGCTGCTGAACACCTACCGCCGCTGGCTGCGACGTCAGGGCGTCGATCCAGAACGGCTGGAGAAGGAGGGACTGTTCGGCCTGGCCGCGCGGACCGGACATCCTCTCAGCGACCTGGTGGCCGAGCGCCTTGGGCGCGCACTGTACGCTGGAAGAGGGCTAACGAAGGAGGAGAGCCGCAACCTGCGTCGCCTGTTGCGCTCCTGACTGGTCAGCTGGAAGGCTGTCGACGCGGGCGGCGCCGCGAGCGTCTCCGGCGGCGCGTGCCGGTTCGTTCACCGCGGGCGGCGGGATTGCTCCAGGTGTCCAGCAGCTCCCGGGATTCCAGTCCGGCCCGGCAGCAGTAATCGAAAAACCGCAGCGCCGCCGGGAAGGCGGGATGGCGCAAAAAGCGCTGGGACCCGCGCCGGCCGAAGCCTCTTTTGAGCCGGTAGCAGCCGGCGAGGATTTCCGCAGCCTGGTGG
>RFIO01000447.1 GCA_003695205.1 Deltaproteobacteria bacterium | reverse complement strand
GGACCGGGTCAGGTGGCCGCCGAGGTTCAGGCCCCAGCGTTCGCACGGACGCCAGTCGAGGTAGGCCGACAGGGTGTGGCTGGTCTGGTCGTAGCGCACTCCCTCGTCGACAAAGGCGTAGTCGGGCGGCTCGTTGCCGAAGAGCAGGTCCTGTTCGATGGTCTGGTCAAGCCAGCCGAAGCTGCCGCCGATCTGCAGGCTGTCCGCCGGGCGCAGCCAGGCACCGAGGTCGAGATGGGTCTGGCGCTTCCGGCGCCCGAGATCGAAGGTGACCGGCAGGCCGGTCACTTCGTCGAACTCGTCCATCTCTATCTGGTCGTTGGTCTGCCAGCTGCGGTCGGCCACAAGGTTGGCGCCCCAGAGGCCTTTGGTCGGCTGGTAGTTGGCACCGAAGAAGAGGCGGTGGCTCTCTTCGAAGGAGGTGCCGTAGGCCGGGTCGCTGTTGGTGCGCAGTTCCCACCAGGAGTGCAGGCGCAGCCGGCTGTCCCCCAGGGGGCGGGCCATGAGGGTGAGCTTGACGCGGTCGTTCTGCTCCTGACGTGGCAGTTCCCACACCGGGTCGATCTGCTGGCTGGTCAGAAAGGGCGGGAAGGGCATGACCTTGCCGCTGGTATAGGGCTGGGCCGGGCCGGTCTGGTCTCGGTGGATGATCTCCCGGTCGAAGCGGGCCTGGATGCTTAGCCGGTAGTTGGGACGGTAGGTGGCACTGGCGAGCCAGCTGTCGCGCCGCAGGTCGGGATTGTTGCGTACCGCGATGGTGCTGATGGCCGGGTCGAGGCCGCCGACGTTCAGCGTGCCGCTGTTGCTGTTGTCGAGATCGAGCAGGCGGTAGCGCAGATTGAAGGTCCAGCTCGGGTGCGGGATCCAGGTCAGATCACCGGCGCCCTTGGCGACATCGGTGCTGGAGATGACCGGCGACACGGTATCGGCCCGTTCGCCGCCCCGGTTCTCCCGCTTGCCGATACTGGCGCTGGCAGCGCCGACCAGGCCACCAGAGAGGCTGGTGTGCAGCTTGATTGTGGTTTCCGTGGCGCGGCTGTCAGGCACACTGTCGTGCTCGAGGTCGGCGGCGGCCGGCCGGAAGAAGAGGTGGCTGTCGAAATTGTCCACCGCTCCTGCCTCGCGGTTGTCGAACTGGCGGTAGAGCTGTTCGACAATGATGTCGACCGGCCCGAGATGGGCATCGATGCCGGCGGTCACCTCCTCGGTCACCTGGTCGACCTTGACGCTGCGGCTCTGGACGTGGCAGCCGGTGCACTGTTCGGACACGAAGCGTTGCTGGCGGGTCCCTTCCCGCTCCAGCCGCCAGTAGTTGACG
>RFIO01000446.1 GCA_003695205.1 Deltaproteobacteria bacterium | reverse complement strand
TGCACCGCCATGCTGGCGGCAATGATGTTTGTGATTATGCGGGGAATCGGGTAATCTTTGCGGCTGAAAGTTGATGGTCGTCGCATCCTCTGGTGGGTGCGGTCATTCAGAAATCAATAGAGACGTCAAACCGATAGCGAAAAGAGTGAGGGGAGAAATCATGATCCGGACAATTCTGATGCTGTTGCTGGTGGTCTGTTTTGCCCTGCCTGCCTTCGCGGCCGACAAGAAGGAGGGCGCCGCGGTCAACGAGGCCGACTGCGCCAGCGATGTGCGCCCGGCGGTGAAGGCTGTGTTCGATTCGGGGCAGGCGGCCGGCAAGACCCTGGAGCAGATGGTGTCGGATGCCGCCAAGATCGGTCCGAACCTGTGCGGCGTGCTGATCGTCGCCAAAGAGCTCGGCTACGGCGAGGAGGCGATCCTGCTGGCGCTGCAGAAGGCCGGCTATGCCAACAACGTCATCGCCGCGGCGGCCATGGATGCCGGTTATGACAGTCAGACCGTCGCCAGGGTCGTCGGCCAGGAGGAACTGGCCGGTCTCGGTTACACCCCGGGCCCGGGCGGTGCGGCCGGTGCCCCTGTGACCACGCCGGCGACCATCGGCGGCGGCGGACGCGGCGCCACCACCGTCAGCCCGGCAGAGGTGCAATAAAACAGTGACGAGTGACTAGGGACGAGGGACGAGGAACAAGTGTGCGTGGCGAGGGGCGCCCCTGTGACCGGGGGCGCTCACGCTGTGCCTGTCCGAGCCACATTTCACATTTTCTGACGTTCGAAATCGTCCGATCCATGGGGGAAGTGTCATGAAACGTCTTGGGGCCCTTGCAGGGCTTTTGTTGTGTCTGTTGCCCGCCGCGGCTGTCGCGGCGGAAGAGGGAGATATCGCGCCTCCGGGCGGCTATGTCGCCGGCCCGCGCAGCGAGGTGGTGAGCGCCGGTGATGTTTTCGGCGGCCGCACAGGCTATGTGCATCCCTACCTGTCGGTAGGGCAGATCTACACCAGCAACTTCTTCAACACACCGGACAACGAGGAGGACGAGTGG
>RFIO01000059.1 GCA_003695205.1 Deltaproteobacteria bacterium | reverse complement strand
TGCCGCGGGTCGCCGCCATGGCAGTCGACGCAGCCCCCGTGTGTTTGGGAGACCTGTTCCAGCCCGATATGACACTTTTGGCAGGTTGTTTCAGGAGCCTGGCTGCAGGCCGAAACCAGACAGGCCCAGGCTGCCATCAGCAGAGTGAAGATCCTGGGCTGCAACATGCCAAAGGGTCTCTTCATTTTGCCTGTCCAACTCCTCCTCGCCATGCTCCTAAAACTAACATCCGGACCTTTCGGGGTCACCGATAAAAAAGGGCCGGGGCGAACAAGCCCCGGCCGACATCCAGAAGGAGGCGCCTGGATATGACCCAACAGGACTGACTAACTGAAGCTGCTCAACTGCCCTGCATAGACAAAAGCGAACCGGACCACGGCGCTGCCGATCAGCACCAGGGTCGCACTGAGATGCATACGGAAAATCACTCCGCGTGTTATTTCGCTGACATGACCCGGGCGAAGCTCAATCATCTTGAGAACCAGGGCGAACGGGAAAACCACGCCGATCAGGATAATGGCTGCGCCGTACCACAGG
The DNA here is from genome assembly GCA_003695205.1 of Deltaproteobacteria bacterium. Lineage (GTDB taxonomy): Bacteria > Desulfobacterota > Desulfuromonadia > Desulfuromonadales > Geothermobacteraceae > Geothermobacter. The sequence continues at coordinate 8,347 of RFIO01000059.1, read as the reverse complement.
TATTCATGGGTAAAGGTAAAAAACGGCAGAATCGACATCCTGTGTGCCGCCGAGGATGTGTACTGGCCGTAGAAAAAGAGCGGCAGAACAGTCATTTCGGCTGCAATCAGAATGACGTCGAGCTTGGTGAAAAACAGTTTCGCCTGCAGGCTGCGGGCAACGATGATCATCAGTGCCGCCCCCGCCGACAGTGCCGAAAGCAGGAACAGGATCGGCAGAATCGACGAGTTCCATAGCGGCCGTGCGACGAATGAACTGAGCAGCACACCGGTGTAGATACCTATGAAGACCCCCATCAGCAGGTTGAGGATGGCCAGGCACTGCAGTTGACGGTTCATGTTTCTGGCAAGCGTCTTCAGAAAGGTCAGTTTCAGCCAGCCATAATGCCTTTCGGGCAGAGCCCCCAGAGCAAACAGGGCACTCAGCGGGAAAAAGGCCAGCAACCCCCAGGATCCCCAGGACATGGGCGAAAGAATTTGCACCGTCATATAAAACCTGAAGACATTCAACTTGTTTTCCAGGTCGAGAAATATAAACAGCATGCCGATGCCAAGGACAACCGGCACCAAGAGTGGCGCGATCCAGCTCGAACCTTCCTTGTAGGTCAGGTCGCCATTGCGGTACAGGTGAAGAACCGCCGCCATGACAGCAAGCCCCGCCGAGAGTCCACCGAGAAAAAGGTACAGGGCAACCCGCCAGTCCCAGACGTGGATATGCGGGAATGCCAGCGCATTGATTCCGGTCACAGTGACTTCCATGGTTTCCTCCTCTATTTCGGCTTCCCGGAGCGCCTGATGTAGAAGACCCTCGGTTCGGTTCCGGCGCTGGCAAGCAGGGTCTCCGCGGGGTGCAGCGCCAGCAGCTGGCTGACCAGGCTTTTGGGGTCATCAAGATCGCCGAAAACCCTGGAGCCCCCGACGCACGTGGTAACGCAGGCCGTTGTCTCACCTTTCGCAACCCGGTGCGAACAGAAGGTGCACTTGTCTACGACCCCCTTCTCGTGGTTCACATAGCGGGCATCGTAGGGGCAGGCGGCGACACAGGCCTTGCAGCCGACACATTTTTCCTTGGCCAGCAACACCATGCCGGTCTCTTCATCCTTGTAGGAAGCCTGGGTCGGACAGTTGTAGACGCATGGCGGGTTGTCGCAGTGATTGCAGAGTTCCGAGCGTATTTCCATACGCAGATAGGGGAACTTTCCTTCGACGGTCTCGCGCACGCGGGTCCTGAAAGAACCGGGCGGAACCTCGTTTTCCGCCTTGCAGGCGGCTATGCAGGCCATGCAGCCGATGCAGCGCCGCTCGTCGATCACCATGGCATAACGGGGCATGTCAGGCCTCCTTTCTGATCTTGACGAAATTGACCCTCATCCCCGTGGTACCAGCGATCGGATCGACGGCATAACGGGTGATCAGGTCCTGGTCGCTGACACCACGTCCGAAGGCCCTGTTCAGCCTCTTGCTTTTGGCGCCAAAGCCATGCACCAGGTAGACACAATCGGTGCGGATGCGCTCTGTCACCTTGACCCTGACTGGATCGCTCAACACGTCATCCTGGTTGACCAGCCGCACCAGCGCGCCGCTTTTGAGTCCCATTTCCTCAGCCACGCCGGCGTTGAGCCAGACTTCGTTTTCGGCGAAAAGCTCGGTCAGAACCGGATTGTTGACTGTTCTGGAAAAGGTATGCACCGGACTGCGTCCGTAGATCAGGCGGAACTCGCCGTTTTTCGGCTGGGGGTTTTGAACGTACTCGGGCACCGGTGCAAAATCTTCCAGCTCAAGCTCTTCACTGTAGAGCTGCAGTTTGCCGCTTTCGGTCTTGAAGCGAGGCGGATTGGTGGCTGTGATGTAGGGGGCTGCCGATCCCGGGAAGACAATCACGCCTTTCTGCTTCAGCTCCTCGAAATCGACATCCCAGACCAGGCAGTCTTCTTCCAGCTTTTCGGCGTAATGCTCCCAGGGGAAATAGTCACCGAGACCGAGTTTGTTCGCCAGACTCCTGGCGATCCACCAGGCGGGTTTGGTGTTGTAGAGAGGTTCGACGGCCGGCTGCCTGATAGCCAGTGCCAGCTCGCGCCCCCGCAGCTGGGCGATGGCGTCGTGGCGCTCGAGATAGGTGCACTCGGGCAGAATCACGTCGGCATGAACCACCGTATCGGTCGGCATGACATCCACCGCCACCAGCAGATCGAGATTCCTGATCGCCTGTCGGGTCTCTTCGGGATTCGGCAGGGTCGCCAAAAGGTTGGTCCCCGACACGAACCAGCCCTTGATCGGATAGGGCTCGCCGCTCAGGGTGGAGGCGCGTACGGCATTGGTAACGCCCTCCCCTCCCGCGAAAGGGAAATCTCCCCGGTTCAGGGGCTTTCGTTTCGGCTTGGGGAAGGCCTTGCCCCCCGGAAGCGGCGGCAACTTGGCCGGCGAGGGCAGAAAGATTCCTCCCTTGCGCCCCCAGGTTCCCAGCAACGCCTGCAGAATGATGATGGCACGCTCACGCTGAACATCGTTGCCGTCCCAGGTGACATGACGGCCGGGATGCAGGGCAACGGCTGGTGCGTTGCGGGCTATGATGCGCCCGGTTTCACGAATAACATCTGGTCTGAGGTCAGTTTCAGCGGCCGCCCACTCCGGGGTGTAGGCATCGAAACTGTCGCGAATGTCCTCGAAACCCGTGGTGTAGCGTTCCACGTAGTCCTTGTCGTACCAGCCGTTTTTAAGAACCAGGTGAATCCAGGCCAGAATCAAGGCCATGTCGGTGCCGGGGCGGATCGGCAGCCAGTGATCAGCCTTGCCCGCCGCCGTGGAGAAGCGTGGATCAACGACAATGATGGTCGCGCCGTTGTCAATCGCCTGGGTGAAATCCTGCACCTGGGAGCTGTGCATGTTTTCGCCCAGATGCGAGCCGAGCAGAACCACCACCTTGCTGTTCGGCATATCAAGGCGCTCGGGAGAACCGATATCGATACCGGTCGTCAGGTCGTAGGCGGCAACCCGCGGACCACGGCACTGGGCAAATGAGGGCATAGCCACATTTTCGGTGCCGAAGGCCCGCATGAGAGGATAGAAGTGGCTGGTCCCGGACCCGTGGGTAAACAGGGCCAGCGATTCGGGACCATATTTGGCCGCGATCACCTGCATTTTGTCGGCAACATAGGCCAGGGCCTCTTCCCAGCTCGCTTCGCGATACTTGCCGTCACCCCGCTCGCCGGTGCGAATCAGGGGTGCTTTGAGACGGTCGGGGTCATAAAGCAGTCCGATACCGCCATTGCCCCGGCCGCACAGCCGGCCCCGGCAGTGAGGATGCACGGGGTTGCCTTCCAGCTTGACCACGGTACCGTCAATGACCTTGGCAAGAACCCCGCATTTCCAGAAACACATTTCACAATAGGTCGGTACAATGCGGGCCGTTGCCCCCGCCTGTTCCGCCGCCCTGAGCAGACCCCAGTTGGGGCAGACACTCGCCATCGCCCATCCGGCCGCGGTGGCGCCCGAGATCTGCAGAAACTGTCGTCTTGAAAGTGCCACGCTGTTTCTCCTTCTTCAGCCTGGTGTTACCGACCGCTGCAAATGATGACGATCAGGGTCAACAGCCTTGAAGCGTCTGGGAAGAGTCAGCGTTTTTCGGCTTGACCTCCAACGCGTCACCAGCCTTGAGTTTCTTTGCCGTGGATGCCTTGACCTTGATGTCGACCATATCGCCATCGACCCCCTGGACCTTGGCCAGGCCGACGCTGGTCTTGGCCAGGGCGCCTTTTTTCACCCAGGGCGGCATCTGCCCGAGGTTCTTGATGGACACCACCGATCCCTTCACCTTTTCGACCTTGGCCTGGAAGGCCGCCACCGGGAAGGACAAGGTAAAACTGAGCAGCAGCGCAAAAACCGTCAGCGATACTTTTTTCAGCATGAGACATCTCCTTCAGTGTTTTCAGGGTTTGGCCCGGTTGCCGCGAGGCGGTGACTCGCGACAACCGGGAGACAATCAGAACATCAATTGAATCTGGGCGACCAGGGTGTTGAAATCTTCTGTTGTCTGGCCCAGGAAAGTTCCTTCCTGGTCAAAGTCAGTGACGGAATACTCCATGGTCAGCTTCAGGTCGGCGCCTGCGAACAGATCGCCATCCTTGAAGTAATAGTTGAAACCGCCGGCATAGAAGTTGATCTCCTGGTCAAAGACGTTGTTCAGTCGGGCAAAGCTCCAATTTTCACCGCGTGCGAAAAGCTGCAGCGGCATGTTCGGGAACAAATAGCCGACCTTGACGTAACCGCCGTTTTTCTGGCCGTTGAGGTTGATGACTTCGGGATCGGGGTCTGCACCCTTGTAGGCATCGTCGAGGTCATAATCGACGTAAGCGGCACCGAGGGTGAATGTGCCGACATCCTGCCAGGGATACTCGGCGAACAGGTCGACCGTCCAGGCCTTGTAGTCGACGGCCTCTGCCTGGTTGGCGACATCAGCGTAGGCAACATCGGCCTCGGTCTGGTAGGCGGCGCCAACGGTCACAACCTTTTTCGCACCAAGGTAGGTCCCCTTGTAGCCATAGCTGGTTTCCGAATCCCCGAGGGAGATGTGCCCGCGAACCGAGAAGCGGAAGTTGGAGTCGGGGGCGGAGACCGAATCGTTGCGGCCGTTCATCACGTCGGCTCGGTACATGAATCGGCCATCGAACAGGTTGCCGAACATGGCGACCCCCTTGTCGCGGGTGCCGTCTCCGGCCAGCGACGCCCTGATAAACAGCGAACGGTCGAGGGTCAGCGGGGCATAGCAGCCTTCGAGGTTCTCCCGGGTCAGGTTGTACTTGAACTTGCCGATGCGGAATTGCAGCATCGGGTTGACCTTGAGGCGCAGCTGGGCATCAATCAGCTGGAAATCGCTGTTGCCGCCGTCGCTGACCGCAATCGGACCGATGTTGTTGTCTTCGCGGTACTCGGTCTGCACGTAAAGGCCCAGGTTGTCCCCCCAGGCACCGACCAGGGCGATCCGGTTGCGCCGGAAGTTGAACTCCGAGGTGTCGCCGTCACTGTTCGGCCCCGAACCGGTGTCGCGGGTCAGGAACTGGAATTGGCCCTTGTAGTCGATGCGCAGTTTACCTTCGTCGAAATCCCCGAAGGTGATCACCGGACCGGCCAGGGCCGGCAGGGCGAAAGCAAGCAGTGCACCGGCGGCCACCACCATTGCCAACATCTTCTTGAGCGTTATCATCGTCATCTCCTTGTAGAAAAGTCGGGTCTGGAATCAGCAGCCGCCGCCTGCGGGAACAAAGGCCGAAGGCGCATCGCCGCCGGAATCGCCGCTGCCTGCGCTCGGCAGGAACGCTTCGTCCTCAAGCCTGATCTCGCTGCCGGCACCGTCATAGCTCGGATAGGTCTCAACCGCCGGCCAGTCGGTGGCGCTCTTGTAGGTGCGGATATTGAACGGATCGGCACTTCCGTTCAGACTCGCCGTGGGGCGGAACATGACATGCTCCGAGCGTGTCACGGTATCCCAGGTCGGGTCACCGGCCAGGTTACCGCCGGCTTTGATCTTGTCGGTACCGATAACCGCACCAGAGCGGGTATCGACGAACTGGTCAGAGGCTGCGTCATACTCGAAGTAGTTGTTCATGCCGGCAAAGAACTGCAGCTTCGGCGAGCCTGCCGGGTAGCTGGGGTAAGCGACGTAATCGTCGGTCATCACGTAGTCGGTGGTCACCGGCTCAAAGGCAGCCAGGTTGGCCCATTCCTGCCAGGACCCATCGTAGAGACGGACATCCTCGAACCCGCAGATCTGTTTCAGCACATAGAAGTAGATCGAAGCGAGCGCACCGGAGTTGCAGTAGGTAATGATCGGCTTGGTGCCGTCGATGCCGGCGGCGGCGAAGATGGGCAGCAGGTCGGCCTTGCTCTTGTAGGTCCCGTCGGGGTTGAGCAGGGCCGGGATGGTGATGTTGTAGGTTGAGGACTTCACAACCTTGGCACCCTTGATCTTGCCCTCGAAGGCGGCCGGCTTGGGAGCCAGCGGGATGGCGATCGGCTGGCCCGGAGCGATAACGTTCATCCCAAGGTAGGTACTGGCCGGTGGCACGCTCAGATCGATCGGGGGATTGACCGCGGCATTGAAGGGGATGCCGATCTCATTGAAAAGGAATTCACTCAGGGTAATGTGGTTGCCCCCAGCATTGACAAAATCCTTGCTGGTCGGGTCGTAGCTGTAGCCGTTGACCGTTACCTCGAAAACATCCGGGGTGCCGTTGGCGTCACCGTCCTTGAAGAAGTAGGCGACCGGTGGCTGGCGGGTATCGATGACCACCACCTTGTCGGGATCGTCGTCCGGCAGGCTGGTGCGTCCCGAATCGACAAGGGAAATCAGTTCGCCCAAGCTGATGCGGGCATCGAGGTTGCGGCGGCCAAGGGTGGTCGGACAGAAGGTCGAAGGCTTGACCACCGGTTTGACCACTCCTTTTTCGAGGGTGCCTCCCGCCATGGCGTAGGCCTTGTTGCCGCCGTTGAGAATCATGATGTGGTCACGCGAGAAACCCCAGTAGTAGAGGGTCCACCACAGGCGCGAGGGGCAGAATCCGGGGTAATCCAGACGCGAAGTAGACAGTACGATGACGTCGTCCTTGGTGATACCGTAACCTTGGACCATCTGGTCGATCAGGCTGCCGGTCCCCACCTCATGTTCGGCCAGGATCGGCCCGTCAACGCGAGGCGTCACTTCGTAACCTTCGTGAGAAACGTTGGGGAGAGCCCCGGGGATGTGGCCGAGAAATCCCATCGAATCGAGCATGTCAATCATCAGGTACTGTGGCGATGCCATGCCGTACTGGGCCGCCATATTGGTCTTGATGCGTTCCCTGTCCCCGGCAAACCAGGCGTCAACATCCGAGTTGGGAAAAACGCCGGCGGGATTGGGGACGCAATCGAGAATCACGACCCTTTTGCCGCTGTCTGTCCGCATGCCGTTCTGCACCCAGCCCAGAACTGTCGGTGCATCCACGGTGGTTACCGCCGATGCGTCGTTCTGGTAGTAGTCGGTCGTCAGGTTGTCATAGCTGTCGGACGAACAGCCGCTGAGCGCCAAGAGCGCCAGCAGTCCTGCAAGGGCAAGCAAATACCCCCAAAACCTGAATCTCAACGATCCTTCCCGCTTCATAATGTCCTCCCTGTCTGAAGATTAGTCTGGCCTTAACTTCCCGGAGGCATTAGAATGCGATTAGAAGAAAATCACAAACGAATGATTTTCAATCAGGCATGCGTCGCACGCATAGTATTTATTCAAACATATGGTTTTATAGATGGAATCAACCTACCTGAAGACATTACGTGAAGCGATCCACTGCGGCAGTTTTGCCAAGGCCGCTGACAGGCTTTTCATCACCCAGTCGGCCGTCTCCAGACGGGTCAAGTTTCTTGAAGATCAGCTCGGTGTGGAACTGGTCGACCGCAGCGGGCCGGTGCTGCAACCGACGGAAGCCGGCAAGCTGGTCCTGAAAAAAGCTGAACAGATTCTTGGGGTCGAGCAGGAGCTGATGTCCGGATTGAAAAACCTGACATCACGCCGTCAAGTATCCTTCTGCTGCACCCCACCCTTTGCCATTGCCCATCTGCCCGGCATCATGCAGGAATACATGCTGAGCAAAAGCGAAAGCGTCGATCTCAAGTTTCTTATCGATATCCCCGAGCGGATCCTTGCCGGGCTGAAGAAAGGCATCCACGATTTTGCCGTCATGGAATACTGCCAGTGCTTTCCACTGGACGATTTCCACGTCACCGAACTCCCCGGCGACAGTATGGTCTTCTTTGCCAGACGCGGCAGCCTGCCGGAAAATCCTCAACTGGAGGACCTTCTGGACAAGACCCTTTTCACCAGAGTCGAGGGTTGCTGTTCACGGACTTTTCTGGAAAACAATCTGCAATCGAAAGGATTGAGCATCGACTCGTTTGCCAATGTCATTGTTTTCGAGGATCTGAACCTGATCATGCAGTCGGTCCTGCGGAATGACGGTATCAGCTACCTCAGCACCGACATTCTTGCAACCTGCATCAGTGCCGAGGATATAGTAACCTTCGATATCGAAGGGTTTGACACCAAGCGCAAACGTGCGCTTATCTTCAACGCACCGCCCGAATCTGACCCCCTGTTCGAAGATTTCGAATCGCTGATCGTCAAAAGGATGGGAAGCCAAACCTGCCCCCTGAACTGCTGCTGAGCCTCGCAGTCAGTTCTCCCATGCCCCCTCTCCGCCTGATTTGGGTCCGGCGGAGCTGTCACTCCTTGGGTCTTTTGACCCCACCAAACCAGCGTTCAGTGGATTTTGCCGGCCCGTTGTCCTATACTTTCCGGTCTCTTTCCACCCGAGGAGCAACTG
>RFIO01000445.1 GCA_003695205.1 Deltaproteobacteria bacterium | reverse complement strand
GCGCGGTCCTCGTCCGATTTCACCGGATAGGCGTAGGTGGCCAGCGCTCCCTTGATGTGATGTTGGGCGAACTCTTTTGCTACCTGAATGTCAACCAGCAGCAGCGGAGCGCCGGATTCAATTTTGGTTTTGAGATCAGCGGGCGAGATGTAGTTGTAGTTTTTGGCACAGCCGGTGCTCGCAGCAAAGACAAAAACCAGAAGCAAAAGGGTCTGACGCATGGTTTGCCTCCTGTGGTAGCAGCATGTTAAAGAGAATCAGAGCGGGCAGAAAATTAGCACAAGCAAGGATTTGCCGCCAGGTTTTTATCGGACGGACCAATGGCGTGCATTGGTTATTCAGATGTCTGAGAAAGGCTGATGTCGTGCTGGCAGGTATCAGGGAAAGACCCTCTACTACCATCGTCGCAACCCGGCGACCGGAGTCTTTGAGCTGTACAAGGTGACGCGGCCGTAAATCCGTCAAGGGAGGGCCTCAAGGGGCCATTCCGGCCCTTCTCCCTGATGCCAGAGATGGTTTGCGCACGACAAAAACCTCGAAGGGCCACAGGGGCATGCCGATGCTGTGGTGACAGAGCAGTTCGGCGCCGTCTTCGACCAGCTGCGGCAGAACCGAAACAGCCCTGCATCCGAGGGAGATCAGCGGGAATTTCCACACCAGCCGTTCCAGTCGATCGGCCATCCGGCGGACTGCTGGATGGGCCGGCTCACCCGAATGAGCCACCCCCAGAAGCCCACCCCTTTTGACCAGTCGGTACAGTTCCCTGGCCCCCCGTGCCGGGTCGAAGACCGGGCAAAGGCTGTAGGTCGACAGGACGACATCGAAGGCTTCGTCGGCAAAGGGAAGGTTGAGGATGTCGCCGGCACAGAATTCCATGCGGTCGGTCAGACCGAGACGCATCGCTTTCTTGCGCGCGACCGCCAGCATCGCCCGGCTCAGGTCGAAGAGGACAACCTGCCCCTCCGGTCCGACTTTGCGTGCGGCCGTCAACGCCGTTGCTCCGGTGCCGGCGCCGGCGTCGAGAACCCGGTCGCCCGCCGTCACGGCCCGACCGACCAGAAAACGCCGTCCACGCTGGTCGGCCCACCCCGTCAACAGCCCGTGCTGCAGGTCGTAGCGGCCGGCCACGCGGTCGTAGATAGCCTTGATGGTTGTGCGATCGAGCCCCCTGCGCATCTGTCCGCCCCCTATCCTGCCGCAAACAGGCGACAACCTCTGTTTTCAGTTTACTGGCAAATCGGATCGGGGCCAGTCCGGTCGATGCAGGCTGTGCCAGCCATATAGTTCTTTCATTTTTTCTGTTTAATTTTTATACTGGCCGGCATGAAACGTACCCTCCTCATCCTGGCCCTGGTTGTCCCGCTGTCCGTGACAGCCGGCGCATTCCTGCCCCGCCTGCTTGAAAAAACGCCAGATTTTCATGACATGCGCACCAACCCGGTGGCCGATTACGTCGGCCTCATCGACCCGTCGCATCCGGATATCGAAGCGCTCGGCCGCAGTTTTGACAGCTACGAGGAGGCCTACCGTTACGTCCACGACGAGATTCGCTTTGCTCCGTTCGTGCCGCCTGGTCCGGTGCACAAGACCCTGGAGTACGGCATCGGCAGCTGCCTGGGCAAGGCGGCGCTGCTGGCCAGCCTCTACCGGTCGATGGGGATGCCGTCCTCCCAGGTGCGCATGGTGATAGGTGTGGTAATGACGCCGCAGGGGCCGAGTGATCATGTCTGGCTCGACGTCGAGCACGAGGGGCGCTGCCTGCAGCAGGACCCCTCGGGGATGCTCGGCCGATTCGCCTTCGACGCATTTCCGGGCAACCGCTACGTCGACAGCTATGTTCTCAAGGAATCCTTCGTCTTCAACGACGTCGGCTTCGCCGTTGTCTCCCAGCTCAACCGCTTCCGCCACAGCATGCCGGAAATGACCGACTAGGTTCGGAGGCCCACCCCGCTTCAGCCCTTTTCCCGTCGGGAGGCGCAGTCGATGCACAGGGTCGCGGTCGGGTCCGTTCCCAGGCGGCGCGGGGCGATCTCTTCTTCGCAGATACTGCACAGGCCATAGTCCCCGTCGTCGATGCGGGTCAGCGCGTGATTGATGCGCTGCAGTTGTATCTCGCGGCGGCGCTGCGCTTCCAGCGCCATGGCCTGGCCCTGCATGGCGTCCATGCGTGAAAGGCGGCCGACGCGCGCCTGGTCGAGAGTCACGGGTTTGGTCCCCTCTTTCGCGGCGTCCCTGCTCGCCAACAGGTCCCGGTATTGCCTCTCAAGCACTCGTCGAAATGCTTCGATCTGTTCGGTTGTCATGGGGCTTGTCTCCGTGAGCTGCCAGGTTGGTGCCGTTGATTCGGGTGGAAATTGTTATTAATGGCCCAGTTTGTCCGCGAGCGGGATCAGGCGCTGAAAATCCTCGGCGGTAAGGCTGGTGTGCCAGTGGCCGTTGAGCATGCCGGCGGCGACGCCGATAGAGAAAATCCCCAGCACCATCAGGCCGAAACCCCAGCCGGGCAGGGCGCGTTCGGTTACAGGCGGCCGCATGCCGAGGGCACCGGACTGCGGGCAGGAAGAGACGCAGCCGAGGCATCCGGTGCATTCGGGCGAGTGGATGGCTGTCTTGCGGTCGACCGGCAGGCGGGCCGGGCAGGAGCGGCTGCAGGCGCCGCAACGGACGCAGTGGTCTTCG
>RFIO01000444.1 GCA_003695205.1 Deltaproteobacteria bacterium | reverse complement strand
CCCTGGTGGTGGTCACCCACGAGGACGAGGTGGCCGCCTACGCCGATCGCCTGGTCGAGCTGCGCGACGGTAGGCTGCTGCGGGATGAAACCATCAGCCGGCCACGCGACGCGGCGACCGACCTGGCCGAACTGGCGGCAGGGAGGGCTTGATGAAATTCCGTAAGCTGATAAGCGTCGCCTTCAAAAGCATCGCCCGCAACAAGATGCGCAGCCTGCTGACCATGCTCGGCATTATCATCGGCGTCGGTTCGGTGATCACCCTGGTCGCCCTGGGCGAGGGATCGCAGCAGGAGATCGAAAAGGATGTCGCCTCGCTGGGGACCAACCTGATCATGGTGCGGCCGGGCAGCCTCTCTACGGGCGGGGTGCACGGCGGGGCCGGTAGCCGCCCCAGCCTGACCATGCAGGATGTCGAACGGCTCGAAAAGGATGCGTCCCTGTTGGGTGCGGTCTCCGCCGTCATCCGCGCCAACGGCCAGGTGATCGCCGGCAACAACAACTGGAACACCACGGTCCTGGGCGTGGCGCCGCAGTACCTGTCAATCCGCAACTACCAGGTCGACAGCGGCTCCTTCTTCAGTGAACGCGACTGCAGGACCCGGGCGAAGGTGGCGGTACTGGGGCAGACGGTCGCCGACGAACTGTTCCCCGACCAGAACCCGATCGGGGCGCGGCTGCGCATCCGTAACGTGCCCTTCCAGGTGATCGGTGTCCTCGCCGAGAAGGGGCAGTCGGCGATGGGCAACGACCAGGACGATGTCATCCTCGCCCCCGACGCCACCGTCCTCTATCGGCTGAGCGACGGCAAGCATATCCACGACATCGCCGCCAGTGCGGTGAGCGAAGAGCAGATGGACGCGGCCAAGGTTGAATTGACCCGACTGCTGCGCAGCGAACACCACCTGGCAGAGGACGCTGAGGCCGACTTCATGATTCGGGACCAGACCGAAATCATCGCCATCGCCAGCAGCGTGACCGGCACCCTGACCCTGTTGCTGAGCGCGATTGCTGGGGTCTCCCTGCTGGTCGGCGGCATCGGCATCATGAACATCATGCTGGTCTCGGTGACCGAACGCACTCGTGAAATCGGCATCCGCCTCGCCATCGGCGCGCGGCCCCTCGACATCCTCGCCCAGTTCCTCATCGAAGCCGCCCTCCTCAGCCTGCTCGGCGGCCTGATCGGCATCTGCTCCGGGTTCGGCGCGGCCTGGAGCGTCGGCGGCCTGCTTGGGGTCAGCGCAGTGATCAATCCATCCGTGGTGCTGGCCACCGTGCTATTCACCGGCGGGGTGGGGATCTTCTTCGGCTTCTACCCGGCGCGCAAGGCCGCAAGCCTCAATCCCATCGACGCGCTGCGTTATGAATGATGCCGCGAGCCGAGGCTCACTTGCCGTTGCAGCCAACCGGACGGAGCGGGGGCAGGCCCGGCCGAGTGACCGAAAAGCAATATTTTCTAGCGTCCCGGCGCGGCAACAGCTACCATTTGGATCCAGTTGTCACCCATCGAAAGAGCAGAGGACGCCATGGAAAAGACTTCCACCAGCCTCATCAACAGCGGTTTCAGCGGCGACAGGGACGAGTTGGGGCGCTACCACACCATCAACCCGCCGCTCACCCCCGCTTCGACGATCCTGTTCGAGAGTTATGCGGAACTGGCTTCGGTCGGCCGAGGGGAATATGAAGGGTTGGCCTACGGAACCGACGGCAGCCCGGTGCAGCTTGCCTTTGAACAGGCCATGACCGAACTGGTGGGGGGCTACTTCACCCGCGCCTTCCCCTCCGGGCTGCTGGCCAT
>RFIO01000443.1 GCA_003695205.1 Deltaproteobacteria bacterium | reverse complement strand
GTGCGGCCGTCTGACCGAGGATGTTCAGGGCGGCGGCAAGCGCCAGGCCTTTCTCTGGTGCCGGCTGGAGGAGGAAGAGGGCCGGTTCCGGGTGATCCCTTCGCGCCGACAGGGTTCCGGGCAGAACAGGTCGCTGCAGGGCGCCTGCGCCCTGCTGCCCGTTGCCGCGGGCGGCCCAGATCTGCCGGCCGGCAGTGATGTCGAGGTGCTGCTGTTGCGCCTGCCGCCAGGGCGCAAAGAGATCTGAGCCTTTTTCACGGCTACGAGAATCCGAACGGAACGAGGAATGTTCGAACCCTGCCCCTGGCCACTGAGTATCGTGCTGGTCGAACCGCAGAAGCCGGGCAACATCGGCATGGTCTGCCGCGCCATGGCCAACTTCGGCGTCGACGATCTGCGACTGGTCAACCCCTGCACCTATCTGCATCCGGAGGCGCGCAAGTTTGCCGTGGCCGGTAATCATCTGCTCGGTTCGGCACGCTGCTATGAGGACCTGGCCGCGGCCCTTGCCGATAGCCACCTGAGCATTGCCGCAACCCGCCGGGCGGGACGTCTGCGCGGCGAACTGGTGCCCAGTCATCAGCTGACCGATCTCTTTCGGGATTTGCCGCGTCAGGCGCGGGTTGCCCTCGTCTTCGGCCGTGAGGATCATGGTCTGACCTCGGAAGAACTCTCCCTGTGCAGTGCCGGGGTACGCATCCACACCAGCGATGAGGTTGGGTCTCTCAACCTGGCGCAGGCGGTGCTGGCCCTGCTCTATGAGTTGCATCGCCGCCCCTGGAAGACAGGCTCACAGAAAGAAGAGCCTTTGCCGGCAAGCCACGGGGACATGGAGCCGATGCTGCGGCAGATGGAACAGCTGCTCGATCGGGTCGGCTTCGGCAACCCGGCCTGCCCCGGGGCGAGCTTTCATCGCCTGCGCCGCCTGTTCTATCGCGCTCGGCCCGATGCCGAAGAGCTTGGTTTGCTGCGGTCGCTGTGGGGTCAGTTATGGGAGAGCGTGCACGACTGGCCGGGGCGCCGCAGGGGGGGATGATAGAGTCGGAAGGCGGTTAAAGTGCCGGCGCGCGTTCCTCCTGAAGGAACTTGTGGACGATGTCGCGGAAGGAATGCTCGACGTGCTGGGTTGAGACTGCCAGCAGATTCAGTGGGGGATCGACAACCTCCCAGGCCTTGGGGTTGAGCTGGGGCAGCCGTCCGGGAGGTGGCATTTCCAGTCCGACCGCCTGAGAGAGAAAATCGGCCAGATGGATGATGCACGTTTCCCGGGCGAAACGGCTTCCCTGTGGCTTGTGATGCCAGCCGATCATCTGCTGCAGGTTGAAGGGGAGATTCCAGCGCTCGGCCAGCTGGCGGCCCACCTGGGCGTGATCGTAACCCAGGACCTGTCGTTCGACCTGGTAGAGGCCTGCTTCGGGGGTTTCATAGTAGTTATTCAGAACGCGGACATAGAACTCGGGGAGTCCTACCAGCATGACCAGTCGGCCGATGTCGTGCAACAGGCCGCCGACAAAGTAGCCTTCTGTCTCTTCAATCCCCAGGCGCCGGGCGAGTTGCTGGGCGAACAGGGCGGTACGGATGGCATGCTTCCAGAACACCTCCATACTCATCAGCTGTTCATCCAGATTACGGAACTGGCGCACGATGGTTATTCCCAGCACCAGTTGCAGCAGCTCACTGGTGCCGAGCAGCGTGATGGCCCGACTGACCGAGTCGACCTTTTTGGGCAGGGCAAAATATGCGCTGTTGACCAGTTTGAGCAGCTGCACCGAGATGCTTGAGTCCTTGCTGACGATGTCGGCCAGGGTGTCGACACCGCTGTTGGGAGCGTTGATGGCGTCGACGATGCGACTGTAGACGTCGGGCAGGGCCGCCAGCCGCACCTTGCCTCGCACCAGGTTTTCCGACGAGGGCTTGTCGTTCCAGTTCAGTCCCGCTGGTTCGGCCACCCTTTGCCATGCCTCCGGGGGGCGCCACCCGGCCTGAAGATAACGGGCGGTTTTTTCAACCGCCTGTTCGAAAATCGCCTTGATCCCGGGGTGCTCCAGGTCGTTGAGGATAAAGCGTGCCTGCTGGTAGGCACGTGCTTTTTCAATCAGTTCGGGGTCAAGGGTGCCACCTTCTATTTCAGCCTGCGACGTCCCCTCGATGTCGGCCTCAAGGACGCCGAATCGTTTGAGGGCACCGATGTGGGTGGCGTCGAGGGTCGCACCGCGGGCAAGGATGAACTGGCCTTTTTCGTTGAACAGGTCCGCGGCCAGAACCATCCCTTCTTCCAGACTGTTTACGAGGACAAATCCCATCTTCTCTATCCATTTCCCCGGTTCGCAACGACGCGAACCGGCCCCTCTGAACCACGTATCGGTCCAACCCGCGGGAAATTAAGAAAAAATGCCCCGAGCCGGTTTGGCCCCGGACGCAGAGGCGGTTACAATGGTAGCCATTCCCGCCGAAAACAGCGCGGGGACAACAAGGGAGAAGATATGAACATCGAAGAGAGAATCGCGAAATTCCTGGCCGCGCAGGCTTTCGGCGTGGTCGGTGCCTCGACCAATCCGGCCAAGTACGGCAACAAGGTACTGCGCTGCTACCTGCAGAACCAACGCCGGGTGGTACCGGTCAATCCCGTGGCCGAGACTATCGAGGGTCTCCCCTGCGTGAAATCGGTCGCCGATCTGCCCGGCGAGGTGAAGAGCATTTCGGTTATCACCCCGCCGGAGG
>RFIO01000442.1 GCA_003695205.1 Deltaproteobacteria bacterium | reverse complement strand
GCGCACCAAGGTCAACGCCAACATCGGCACCAGCAAGGACGACGTCTCCATCGACAAGGAGCTGGAGAAGGCCAAGGTGGCGGTCGCCGCCGGCGCCGATGCCATCATGGACCTGTCGACCGGCGGACCGATCGATGAGATCCGCGCCGCCATCATCAGCCAGACCCAGGCCTGCATCGGCTCGGTCCCCCTCTACCAGGCGGCGGTCGACACGGTGACACGCAAGAACAAGGCGATGGTCGACATGACCGTCGACGAGATCTTCGACGGCATCGTCAAGCACCTCGACGACGGCGTCGATTTCATCACCGTCCACTGCGGCGTGACCCGCTCGACCGTCGAGCGCATGCGCAACGAGGGGCGGGTGATGGAGGTCGTCTCGCGCGGCGGTTCCTTCACCTGCGAGTGGATGGCGCACAACGATGCCGAAAACCCGCTGTTCGAATACTACGACCGGCTGCTGGAGATCGTCCGGCCCTACGACGCTACCCTCTCCCTCGGCGACGGTTTCCGCCCCGGCTGCGTCGCCGACGCCACCGACCGGGCACAGATCCACGAACTGATCCTTTTGGGCGAGCTGACCCAGCGCGCCTGGAAGGCCGGTGTGCAGGTGATGATCGAGGGTCCGGGCCATGTGCCGCTGAACCAGATCGAGGCCAACATCCAGCTGCAGAAGCGCCTGTGCCACGGCGCCCCCTTCTACGTTCTCGGGCCGCTGGTGACCGACATCGCTCCCGGCTACGACCACATCACCTGCGCCATCGGCGGTACCGTCGCGGCCGCCGCCGGCGCCGATTTCCTCTGCTACGTCACCCCCAGCGAGCACCTGCGCCTGCCGACCGTCGAGGATGTCCACGAGGGGGTGATGGCGACCCGCATCGCCGCCCACGCCGCCGATTTGGTCAAGCAGGTTCCCGGCGCCTGGGAGCAGGACCTGGAAATGGCGAAATGCCGCAAGCAGCTCGACTGGGAAGGCCAGTTCCGCCTGGCCATCGACCCGGACAGGGCCCGGCGCATGCGCGCCGAATCGGGTGTCGATGAGGAACACGGCGCCTGCACAATGTGCGGCGAATTCTGCGCCTACAAGGTGATGAACGAACGCGCCGAAAAGGAAGCGGCCGGGCAGTAACCCGGCCGCCGGCGTAAACGTCGGCCAGGCTGTTTTTTCGTTGGTCAGCGCGTATCAGTTGTGCTTTAATGCCGCCCTCTGGCCCGGCCAGCATCTTGCGTGCAAAGTGAGACGTATGCCATGGTCGCAAAGCGCGTCAGCAAAAACAGCAAGTCAGGCAAAGCCGCCCGGAAGAGCCGTCGTCCCAAGCTGAAGCTCCGGGGCTTCAACAACCTGACGAAAACCCTTTCCTTCAACATCTACGACGTCTGCTACGCCCGGCGGCCGCAGGCACGCAAGGAGTACCTCGAGTACATCGACGAGGAGTACAACTCCGACCGCCTGGTTCGTATCCTGACCGAGGTGGCCGACATCATCGGCGCCAACATCCTCAATATCTCGAGCCAGGACTACGATCCTATGGGGGCGAGCTGCACCATCCTGATCGCCGAAGAGCCGGTGGAGCCCAGGCCGGACCAGGTGCTGGCCCACCTCGACAAAAGCCACCTGTGCGTGCACACCTACCCGGAAACCGACTCGCGCAGTGGCGTGTCGACCTTTCGCGTCGACATCGATGTCTCCACCTGCGGCAAGATCAGTCCCCTCAAGGCCCTCAACCACCTGATCGAATCGTTCGAGTCGGATATCGTCGTCATCGACTACAAGGTACGCGGCTTCACCCGGGACGTGAAGGGACGCAAACACTTCATGGACCATCGGCTGCACTCGATCCAGCAGTACATCAAGCGGCGCATTCTCGACCGCTACCAGTGCGTCGACATCAACATCTACCAGGAAAACCTGTTCCATACCAAGATGCGCCTGAAGGACCTCGACCTCGACCAGTACCTTTTCTCCATCAATGCCGAAGACCTTTCGGCCGAGGAGCAGCAGCACATCCGCACGGTGCTGGAACAGGAGATGACCGAGATTTTCTATTCCAAGCACATCTTCTGACCGCCGCGGCCGCGGGCACCGGCGGTCGATCCGAAGATCACCCACCCGACCTGGAGACGGCCATGCAGCGACTTTTACCGGCACTTCTCGCAATGATGCTTCTGGCCGGCTGCGCCGCCGGCGTCCGGCCCATCGGCAACCCTGAGACCCCCTACCCGCCTACCCGTCCTCCTGAAGTTGGCGACATCCTGCACCTGCCGACCGGAATCTACCTCGACACCGAACAGATGCTCGCCACGGTGACGGACGCGCGCATCGTCTACGTCGGTGAGACCCACGACAACCCCGCTTCCCACCGCCTGCAGGTTGAAATCCTGCGAGCCATGGCGGACCGCTGGCCCGGGCGGGTCAGCCTCGGCATGGAGATGTTCACCCCCGAGCAGCAGGACGTGCTTGACGCCTGGGTGGCCGGGGACCTGGACGAAAAGGATTTTCTCAGGCAGGTGCGCTGGTTCCAGACCTGGAGCATGGATTTCGGCCTCTACCGCGACCTGCTCAACCTGGCAAGGGAAAGAAAAATCCCGGTGCGCGGGCTCAACGCCAACAAGAAGACGGTCAGTCTCGTCGGACGCACGCCGCTGGAAGAGCTCCCGCCGGAGACTCGAAAGCAGTTGCCGGACATGGACTTCAACGATCCCTACCAGGGGGCGCTGGTCGCGTCGATCTTCGGCGGCCACAGCCAGGGCAAGGCGATGCTCGACGGCTTCCGCCGGGTGCAGACCCTGTGGGACGAGACCATGGCGGCCAATGTCGCGGACTGGCTGGCCCGGCCGGAGAACCGGGAGATGCGCATGGTGGTGGTCGCCGGAGGCAACCACATCCGCAACGGCTTCGGCATCCCGCGCCGGGTCTTCCGCCGCCTGCCCACCTCCTATGTTCTGGTCGGCTCGCGCGAAATCGAGATCCCCGAAGAGCGCAAGGACAGGCTCATGGATGTCAGCATTCCGGCCTTCCCGATGCCGGCCTTTGACTTCGTCCTGTTCACCCGCTACGAAATCCATGACCGGGACAAGGTCAAGCTCGGCGTGATGCTGGGCGAAAAGGACGGCCGGGTCACGGTCGGCAAGGTATTGCCCGAGAGCAACGCCGCCCGCGCCGGACTTCAGGAAGGGGATGTTATCAGTGCCATTGACGGTCACAGGGTCGAGGAAACCTACGACCTGCTCTACGCCCTGAGCCGCAAAAAGGTCGGAGACAGCGGGCAGCTTGAGATTCGCCGCGGGGAAAAGGTGCTGAACCTTGAGGTCCGGTTTGAAAAGACCGAAGGACACCATGGTCGCAAGTGACCGGACCGACAGGGGAGACAAAATTTCCCCTTTACGGCCTGAAGGGCTTGATTTTTCCGCAACCTTCGACTATGGTTTCCCTTCGTTTCGGCCCTGCGGGGCCGCAGCGTCAAATCCGCAAGCAGAAAGCGAGGTGAAGTCCGGGTGGAAATCACTGTTGTCGACGGCAACGTCGAAAAGGCGATCCGCGTTCTCAAGCGCAAGCTGCAGCAGGAGGGCCTGTTTCGTGAAATGAAGCAGCGCAAGTTCTACGAG
>RFIO01000441.1 GCA_003695205.1 Deltaproteobacteria bacterium | reverse complement strand
TGTCAAGCCTGACCCAGTGCCTCACTGACATCAGATAGCGAAGCGTTCTGACATCTGAGTTCTCCAACGCGCAGCGTTGGCCCTCTGACAGCGAAGCGTTCTGATGTCTGACTTCGGACTTCTGCCATGCAATGGCTTCGGGTGGTGCGGTCTTTCTCGCTACGCGCAGGCCAAGGGCCGTTCACGCAGCCGACGGCGTTCTCGCTACGTTGCTTTTCAACTTGCTTTGGTCCGACCCCGAAGACCCTCTTTACGGCTTTCGTTGGCCCGGCCCCGTTCAAGATTTCTCATACGCCCCAAGCTCCTCCCCGAGGATACAGGCATCGTCCATCCTCCGAATTGAACGATACGCCGCTCGTTTGCCAAGGCCCTGCTGCACCTGGCGGACAAAATCCAGACTGCCCACGGCAAGGCTTTCAGTCCATTCGGGATTGCGCTCTCCAGCCCCTTCCTCCAAGGCCTTGTCAACCCAATCCATCCTGACCCGACGAACCCGGTCCCCGGCCTCAAGCCCCAGAAACGCACCCAGGGTCTCCAGATCGAGCAGCTGGTAGCGTTGGCGATTTGAGACCAGCTCTGCAAACCCGCTTTCAGCCCAGTCTCCCGGATGCGAGACCACCCCCGCCCTGACCATGTTGAGATCGATGTACAGCAAACAGCGCGCAAGGTGGCTGTCGGAATCCACCGCCGTAGCATGATAGCGGTCTTCCCAAAACGCGCCCTTACGCCCCTTGCGGCGGTTGTACTCCTGGGCAACCCGCGCGGCTGCCAGCTGCATGCTGCGAGCGATCTCTCCCCGACCGGTGTCCTTGACCAGCAAATGAACGTGGTTGCTGGTCACGATGTAATTGAGCACGCAAAGGCCGAAACGCTTCTTCGCCTCAAACAGCCAATGCAGATACCGCCGGCGGTCCCGGGCGAACTTCAGCAGGAACTGACGTTCGATACAGCGATGGGTGATGTGCCAGACATGGCCAGGCTGGTAGTACCGATTCGCTCGTGGCATGACAACCCCTCCATGGGTTAATCCGTCCGCGATTCAATTTTACCCCCAAAATGGGGCCTCTAAGCCCTTTTTTCAGGCCGTTTTTCGGCGATTGTCGATTTATTTCGACAAGTTGCCG
>RFIO01000440.1 GCA_003695205.1 Deltaproteobacteria bacterium | reverse complement strand
CCGAGAAATCCGAGCATCAGCAGCATGTAGGCGACATTCGGATTGCTCAGGATATTGAGAATCTTCTCCCGGCTGTTCATTTCGACCCGAAGAACCTGCAGCCCGCGGCCGCGAAAAACGCGTTCTTCGCCAGAGCGCCGGTAGACACGTCCGTCCAGTTTTTCCAGGGCACTGCGCCAGTCAGCCTCCACCAGGTCGGCGATACCGATTTCAAGGGCTTCAGATGCCGGCGTCGACAGGCTCTCGCGCACGATCTTTTCGGCCCAGTCGGTATCGCGTCCGCGCTGTTCGGCAATGCTGCGCGCGTAGGCGACCGCGTCGTTGACCACCTTGGTTGCCATGATCTCCGACTGTTTCCCCTCACTGACCGGGCTGGCGCCGATGGCAACGGGATGCGCCGCGCCGATGTTTGTTCCCGGCGCCATGACCAGGAAATCAGCGGCCAGCGCCATCAGGGCCCCGGCACTGGCTGCCCTGCCGCCGGCCGGGTAGACATGAACGACGACGGGCGTCTCGGAAGCAAGCTGCGCCTTGATGATGCCGCGCATGGAACTGTCAAGTCCCCCCGGTGTATCGAGCAGGAGGAGCACAACCTGGGAGGCCGCATTGGCGCCGCGAATCTGTCGGACGATATAGGATTCGGCCACCGGATTGATCGCTCCCTGCCAGTGAATCACCCGGACGGCAGGGCTGTCTCTTCCAGCCGCCACGCCGGCGATGGCCGGACACAGGATCAAAAAGGACAGAACGGCAAGGATAGCGCATCTCATCTTCCAAGCTTATCAGGGGGCGGCACCCTGTCAATTTCACAACATTTCAAACACTTGCGTCCGTGCTCAAAGAGTGCTAACGTGCAATCCGTCAACGAAATGACGCCGGCGGCCACGGCCGCCCGTCCCGGAGGGGAGTCATGAAGGAACTGGCCGACATTCTCCTGGTCGACGACGAGCCGAACAACCGCGATGCCCTGGCCCTGCTGCTGACCGGCGCCGGCTACCAGGTCGAAGCCGTCGGCAGCGGCGAAGAGGCCATCAGCCTGCTCGACCGGACCCCCTACGCTACAGTGGTCACCGACCTTTTCCTGCCGGGAGTGAGCGGCATCGACATCCTCAAGAAGGTCAAGGCCGACGCCCCATACACCAACGTCATACTGATCACCGGCAACGCCTCGGCTGAAACTGCCGTCGAAGCGATGAAGGAAGGCGCCTTCGACTACATCACCAAGCCGGTCGACTTCGAAAAACTGAAGATCCTGGTGGCCAAGGCGATGGAAAAGAGCCGCCTTGTGGCCGAAAACCTCTACCTGCGCCAGCAGCTGCGTGGCCGCTACAGCTTCGACAACATCATCGGCCACAGCCCGGCCATGCAGAAGGTTTTCTCCCGCCTTGAGAAGATCGTCCACACCGACTCCACCATCCTGATTCTCGGCGAATCGGGCACCGGCAAGGAACTGGTGGCGCGCGCCATTCACTACAACGGCAACCGGCGCAACAAACCCTTTATCGACATCAACTGCGGCGCCATTCCGGCCGAACTCCTGGAAAGCGAACTGTTCGGCCACGTACGCGGGGCCTTTACCGGGGCGGTCGCCGACAAACCGGGCAAGTTCGAACTTGCCAACGGCGGCACCATTTTCCTCGATGAAATCGGCACCATGCCGATGCACCTGCAGATGAAACTGCTGCGGGTCCTGCAGGAACAGGAGATCGAACGGGTCGGCGGCAGCCGCAAGATCAAGCTGGACGTGCGGGTTATTTCCGCCACCAATGCCGACCTGGAACAGGATGTGCGCGAAGGCAGGTTCCGCGAGGACCTCTTTTACCGTCTCAACGTCATTCCGATCATCCTGCCGCCCCTGCGGGAGCGGCGGGAGGACATTCCGCTGCTGGTCCGCTACTTCCTGCAGAAAACCTGCACGGTCATGGGACGGGAGCTGATGTCGGTGACCTCGGAGGCTATGCGGGCGCTGGAGAGCTACGACTGGCCCGGCAACGTGCGCGAAATGGAGAATGTCATCGAAAGGACGGTGGCCCTGACAGACGGCGACAGTATCGACCTGGCCGACCTGCCCGCCGCTATTGCCGGCCAGGCCTCCCTCGATCTGACCGGCCAGGATACCGCCATCAGGCTGACAGAAGATGGCATCGACATGCCGGCGCTGATTGCCGACATTGAACGGAAACTGATCGGTGACGCCCTCAGCATGGCCGACGGCGTCAAGGCCCGGGCGGCAGCCCTGCTCGGCCTGAACCGCACCACCCTGGTCGAAAAGATCAAGCGCCTGAAGATGGAAACCTGAGGGTCCGCCTCAGTCCGATTCGCCGGCGGCATCCCCTAGCAGGTTCACGAACGCCTCGGCCAGGGGCGAGAGCTGCCGGCCGCGCCGGGTCACCAGGTACAGGTCCCTGCGGGCCTCCATCCCGTCCACCCGCAGAACGGTCACCCCCTTGCCGTCCTCGTCTTCGGCCGCCAGGGAGGAAATGAAGGCAACGCCGCAACCGGCCCTGACCGCCTGCCGGACCGCTTCGGTACTCCCCATCTCCGCCACAACGTCCAGAGCCTCCGGATCGACGCCGAGGCGCGCCAGAAACCGGTCGACCTGCGCGCGCGTCCCGGATCCCTGTTCCCTGCGGATGAAGGCGCATGACTTCAGCTGGGAGGCGGTGACCGTTTCCAGGTCGGCCAGGGGATGGTCGTCGGGCACGATCAGAACCAGGCGATCACCGGCCACCGGGACGAATTCAAGTCGGGAGTCGCGCGTTCGGGTGCCGACCAGGCCGAAGGCCTCCTCCCCCGAAAGAACCCGCTGACAGACCTGCTCGCTGTCGCCGACGCGCACCGTCAGTTGCGCCGCCGGGTAACGGCGGTGAAATTCGGCCGCCAGGCGCGGCAGAATGTAGGTTCCGGGAATGGTGCTGGCGCCGATGTGCAGGGGACCGCCGAGTTCGCCCCTGAAGGCGGCCATCGCCTGCAGGCTTTCATCACGCAGCCGCACCATGCGCCGCGCGTAGGGGTAGAGGCGCTGCCCCGCCGGCGTCGGCACCACCTGGCGGCCGAGCCGGTCCAGCAGTTTTTCTCCCACCGTCTCCTCGAGCAGGCGGATGTGCTCGCTCACCGATGGCTGGCTCAGACCGGCCTCGGCGGCAGCGCGGGTGAAACTCTTCAGGTCGACCACCTTGCAGAACAGGTCCAGGCGTTTGATATCCATATCGTCACATCATCCTTCCATGAAAGGTCTCAGCCGAGCCGGTGCAGAACCAGCTTCACATCCTCCCAGACCTCGCGTTTCTTCTCCGGATTGCGCAACAGGTAGGCTGGATGCCAGGTCGGCATGACGGGAATCCCCTGGTAGCTGTGCCAGTGTCCGCGCAACCGCCCCATGGGGGCGGTCTGACGCAACAGGGTCTGGCTGGCATAGCGGCCGAGGGTCATGATGACTTCGGGTTCGATGACCTTCAGCTGACGCAGCAGAAAGGGCTCACAGGCACTGATCTCGTCCTCTTCCGGGTCCCGGTTGCCGGGCGGCCGACATTTGACGACATTGCAGATGTAGACCTGGCTGCGGTCCAGCCCCATGGCGGCAAGGATACGGTCAAGCAGCTGGCCGGCCTCGCCGACGAAGGGCTCGCCCCTGCGGTCCTCCTCGCGGCCGGGCCCCTCCCCCACCAGCACCAGGCGGGCGCGCGGGTTGCCGACCCCGAAAACGATTCGGTTGCGCTCCCGCGCCAGTTTGCAGCGCTGGCAGTCGCCGAGATCTTCGCGGATCGATTCGAGGCTTTCGGTCACGGCGGGGCACCAGGAACCGGCCGCGTCCTCCCCGGCGGGCCGCACCCCGGGCTCGGGCAGGAACACCCCGTCGATACCGAGATTGTCGTAATCGATCAGGATTCCCCGGGCCTGCGCGGTCAGATCGGCCAGTTCGCGGTAAAGTTTGTCAGGCATGTCAGCTTTACTCCAGTCGGTTCCTTGACTATGCTTGAACTCAGCATGAGCGTCGGAAGGGCCGATTCACGCGGCCGTTCCGGCCGGCACCCCATGGTTCGGGTGCCCCCTGACCGATTCGACCTGTGACGCGGTGCCGGCACCAGCTACCGGCCCGGATGGCCCGCGCATGTTGCTACTGATTCCGCTTCTGACCCTGGCCCTGCTTGTCATTCCAGACAACTGCTGGGCATGGGGTATCGGCTTCCATCTCCACGTTGGTTCCTGGCTGCTGGAGAACAGCGGCTCGCTGGCCGAACCGCTGCGCCAGCTGCTGGCACGCTGCCCGCAGGATTACCTCTACGGCTGCGTCGCCGCCGACATCACCCTCGGCAAGAAGTTCACTCACTACCTCAGGCACTGCCATTCCTGGCGGGTCGCCCTGCAGCTGATCGATCAGGCCCGCACCGACGGCCAGAAGGCCTGCGCCTACGGCTACCTGAGCCACCTGGCCATGGACACAGTAGCCCATTCCTTCTTCGTCCCCTTCAAGCTGGTGCGAACCTACCGCAGCGCCATGCTCAAGCACGCCTACTGGGAGATGCGCATGGAAGGCGGTGTCGACGAAGAGACCTGGCTGCTGGCGCGCAGGATCGCCCGGCGCGACTACCGGGCCAACGATGAGCTGCTGCGCTCGATCATCGCCGACACCATCTTCTCCTTTGGCACCAACAAGCGCATCTTCAACTCCCTGCTGATGCTCAACCGCCTGCAGCATTGGCAGAAGATGATGCGGTCGATGGGGCGCAATTCCCGCTGGGACATTCCCGAAACCCGCCGGCAGGAGTATTTTACCCTGGCCAGTACCGTGACCGAGAGCATCCTGCGCCAGATGGATCAAAGCCCCTACTGGTCGGCCGATCCGGCCGGCGAGCGGGCGCTCGCTGCCGCCAAAACCCTGCGCAAGAACCTAAACCTGCTGCACGTCAGCGGCAAACTGGACATCAGCGAAGGCGACGCCCTGGTCCTGGAGATTCACGACCGCTTTCGCGAAGGCATGACCAGCCCGGACCGGCTGCTGGAGTTGCTGTCGGCCTACTGAGATGTCCCGGCGTCCCCCCCGGCCCTGAACAGGTCCACGGCGCAATCGAGCAGCCTGTCGGCCAGTTCCGCCTTGTCCATTTTCTCCAGGCACTCGTTCCGGCCGTCGGCAAAAAAGAGCCGAACCTCGTTCTGGTCGGCATCAAAGCCGATATCGCCGCGGCTGACATCGTTGGCGACAATCAGGTCGGCTCCCTTGGCTGCCAGCTTGGCGGCGGCATTCTTCTCCAGGTCGTCGGTTTCGGCGGCGAAACCGACCAGCACCATTCTCCCCTTGTTTTTGCCGAGGTCGGCCAGAATGTCCGGGTTGGCCTCCAGGTCGATCCGCTCCAGGCAATCGCGTCCCTTCTTGAGCTTGGCCTGCGCCCTGCTGACGGGACGGTAATCGGCAACGGCCGCCGCCTTGAAGACCAGGTCGGCCCGGTCCGCTAAAGCCAGGACCTCCCTGTGCATCTGCTCGGCACTGACAACATCAATCCGTCGTACCCCTCGGGGCGCGGGCAGACAAGTCGGACCGCTCACCAGTGTCACATCGGCGCCGCGCCAGGCGGCCGCCCGCGCAATGGCGTAGCCCATCTTTCCCGAAGAATGGTTGCTGATGTAGCGTACCGGATCGATTTCTTCCCGGGTCGGGCCGGCCGTAACCAGCACGCGAAGCCCCCGCATATCCTTCGGAGCCAGCAGTCTGACCGCCTCGTCGAAAATATCGGCCGGATCAGGGAGCTTGCCGGCCCCTTCCCAGCCACAGGCCAGTTCCCCGACGACCGGCTCCATGACCTGGTAACCATGGTCGAGCAGGCACTGCTGGTTGCTCTGGTAGATGGGATTTTCATACATGTTGACGTTCATGGCCGGCGCCAGCAAAACCGGGGCCCTGGTGGCCATGATGGTCGTCGTCAGCAGGTCGTCGGCGATGCCATTGGCTACCTTGCCGATCAGGTTGGCCGTCGCTGGCGCAACCACGAAGAGATCGGCCCGGTCCGCCAGGGAGATATGGCCGATCTCGCGCTCCTGGATCAGGTTGAAAAGCTCAACATGCACCGGATTGCCTGTCAGGGTCTGGAAGGTGAGCGGCGCGATGAACTCGGTGGCGCTGGCGGTCATAATGACATGCACCTCGGCGGCGGCGCGCCGGAACAGGCGCACCAGTTCGGCGGCCTTGTAGGCGGCAATGCCGCCGCAGACACCGACAATGACTGTTCTGCCCTTGAGCATTTTCCTCTCCCTCCCGACGGTCAGCCGCCGATAAACGGATTGACCTGTTTTTCACGGCCGATGGTGGTATCGGGGCCGTGCCCCGAATGCACGACGGTCTCATCCGGCAGCACCAGCAGCTTGCTCCGGATGCCGGCAACAAGCGTTTCGTAACTGCCGCCGGGCAGGTCGGTACGGCCAATCGACCCGGCAAAGAGAACATCTCCGACAAAGGCGTGCCCCTGCCCCACCAGGCAGATGCTGCCGGGCGAATGGCCGGGCACGTGCAACACGTCGAAGACAAGCTCACCGACCCTGACCTGGTCCCCCTCGGCCAGCAGGCGCGTCGGCAGGGGCGACTCGTCGGTACTCAGCCCGTACAGGGCCGCCTGGGTTGTCGCCTGCCCGACCAGCGGTACGTCAGCCTCGTGCATGGCGAAGGGGACACCGGTGGCATCCAGGACCTGGCGGTTGCCGCCGATATGATCGAAATGCCCGTGGGTCGCGACCAGAAGCTCCAGTTCCAGACCGAGACGCTCGATGGCGTCAAGGAGCACGGCACCGTCACTGCCCGCATCGACCAGCAGGGCCTTGCGTGTGGCGGGACAGCCGACGATACAGGCATTGACCTGCAGCGGACCGACCGGAATGGTCTCGACAATCATGTTTCGTCATCCTCCCGGGGAAAAAGATCAAGGTTTCTGCCGGCGAGCTGCTCTCCCAGGCTGAAGGAGAGCGGACGGTCCGACCTGCGGGACGGCTTTTTCCCAGGGACCGGCTTCGCCTTCGGCGCCTCCCGAGATTCGGTCGCCTCCCGGTTCTCTCCATCCGCTACTCCGGGAAGCGATCCCTTGAAAAAGTACCGGTTGTAGAGCCTGTGATAGCTGGTCCAGTCCCCTGCCTGACCTGCATCCTTCTCCATGTGGCCGCGGATGCCGTTCAGCTTCGAGTCGAGATCATCAAGAAAATTGAGGGCGACCGCCTCGAGGGTCTTGGGTCTTTTGGGCGACCCGTACTCGTACTGCCCGTGGTGGGACAGCAGCAGATGTTTCAGGTGCATGGCCAGTTCGGCCGGAAACCCGTCGATACGTCGAATCCGTTCATCGATCAGCTCCACCCCCATGATGATGTGACCAAGCAGCTTGCCTTCGTCGGTATAGTCGAAGCTGCGGCTGTAACGCAGCTCCATGACCTTGCCGACATCGTGCAGCAGGGCGCCGACGAGCAGCAGATCCCGATGCAGAAAGCCGTAGTGGCCGCAGACGAGATCGACCAGCCCGGCGATGGACAGGGAGTGCTCCACCAGCCCGCCGAGATAGACGTGGTGCATCGACTTGGCCGCCGGAGCATTGCAGTAGGCACGGACGAAATCGGCATCGCCAAGCAGGTCGTCCATCAGAGCGCGCAGGAACGGTTCTTCAATCGTTGCCGCCACCCGGCGCAGTCTCGACTCGAGCTGTTCGCGGGGCTCTGCGGCAACGGGCAGAAAATCACCAAAGTCGACCCGGCCTTCATCGAGCCTTTCAAGCTCCTGCACCACCAGCTGCATCTTGCCGAGATACTGGCTGGCCCGGCCGCGAACCCGGACGAAATCGTCACGCTCGAACAGGCCGTCGAACTCCTCGACCCGGTCCCAGATGCGCCCTTCGATTTCGCCGGTGCGGTCCATCAGCTTCAGGTTCATGTAGGGCTTGCCGTTGCGGGCCATGGCCGTGGTCTTTTCCCGAACCAGGAAAACCTCCTCGACCCAGTCCCGCTCCTGGATGTCACTGACGAAAACCTGTTTCACATCTCCTCCCGGGCTGAAAGGTATTTCATGATACTACCGGCGGCACGGATACCGTCAAGGGCGGCACTCATGATGCCACCGGCATAACCGGCCCCTTCCCCGGCGGGGAAGAGTCCAGGATGCGATACCGACGCACCGTTCTCGCCCCGCAGGATGCGCACCGGCGCCGAGGTTCGGCTTTCGACTCCGACAAGGACCGCGTCGGCGGTCACGAAGCCGCGCATCTTCCGGTCGAACTGCCTGATGCCGCGTCTCAGGGGCGGCACAAGATCGGGAGGCAGCAAGTCCTTCAGGTCGGCCTCGACCACGCCGGGCCGACAGACATCCGGCACCGGGCCTCTCCCCTGCCCGAGAAAGGCCAACAGGTTCTGGGCCGGTGCCCGGTCGCTGCCGCCGCCAAGGTGCCAGGCGCGCTGTTCCAGGCGACGTTGAAAGCCAACCCCGTCAAGGACCCCGGGACCGAAATCCTCAGGGCCGACGCTCACAACCAGGGCGCTGTTCGACCAGGGAGCGTTGCGTCGGCGGCGGCTCATGCCGTTGACCACCAGTCCGCCCGGTTCCGACGAGGCATTGATAATCTCGCCGCCGGGGCACATGCAGAAACTGTAGACGCCGCGCCCCGTTTCGGGGTCATTCCAGGCGAGGCGATAATCGGCGGCCCCGACAACCGGCCGGGGTGCGCCGTACTGAATCCGGTTGATCAGCTCGGCCGGGTGGGCCACGCGCAGCCCGACGGCGAATGCCTTGCTTTCCAGACGCACACCTCGCCTTTCCAGCATGGCATAGGTGTCGCGGGCACTGTGCCCCGGCGCCAGCACCAGGGCGTCGCACGTCAGCGATTCACTGCCGTTGACGATGGCGCCGGCAACCCGGGCACCATTCAGTTCGATATCGGTCAGGCAGGACTCGAAACGGATATCGACTCCCAAATCCTGCAACAGACGCCGGAAACGGATCAGCACCGCCCGCAACCGGTCGCTGCCGATATGCGGTTTGGCATCGATGAGGATGTCGGCCGGGGCGCCGCAGTCGACCAGCGTCTGAAGAA
This sequence comes from Deltaproteobacteria bacterium, assembly GCA_003695205.1. Classification (GTDB taxonomy): domain Bacteria; phylum Desulfobacterota; class Desulfuromonadia; order Desulfuromonadales; family Geothermobacteraceae; genus Geothermobacter. The sequence continues at coordinate 4,370 of RFIO01000440.1, read as the reverse complement.
CGCGCCTGATATCGGGGTGATTGATTCGGGTGGTCAGCTTGCCGTCGGAAAAGGTGCCGGCTCCCCCTTCCCCGAACTGCACATTGCTGGCGGCGTCAAGCCCGCCACCCTTCCAGAAGCGTTCGACATCCCGGATTCGGCGCTCCACCGGCCGGCCGCGTTCCAGCAGGGTAACGCCGGCACCGGCACGGGCGAGATCAAGCGCGGCAAACAGCCCTGCCGGGCCCATGCCGACTACGACCACGGAAGGACGGTTCGCCAGCGAAACGATTTCAGGGACCGTTGGCGGCTCGAGTCGGGCCAGGCTGGAGTGCCGCCTCAGCAGCCCCGCCTCGTCATCCGCTTCGAAGGCGACGGTCAGAATGTAGAAGAGGCGCGGTTTGCGCCTGGCATCGACCGAACGGCGACGGATTTCGGCTCCGCGAACCCGTTTCGGCGGCAACCCCAGGCATTCGGCCACAAGAACGGCCGGGTCGATGGCGGGCCGGTCGGCCGGGACCTTGATGTCGCGCAGCAGCAGAGCCATGCCGCCTCAGCTGCCGGAACCGGCATCGGGCAGGTAAATCTGAAAGACCGCTCCCTGCCCCGGTTCGCTGTCGACCCGGATGCGCCCGCCCAGGGATTTCACATTGCGCAGCACGACGGACAGGCCGAAACCGGTTCCCCGTTCCTTGGTGGTGAAAAAGGGGTCGAATATCTGGCTCAGGTGTTCCCCGGGGATACCGCCTCCGGTATCGGCGACCATGACACGGTGCCAGCCCTCCTCATGCCAGAGCCGGACGCGCAGGCGGCCACCATCCTGCATCTCCTGCATGGCGTTGGCAAAAAGGTTGGAAAAAATCTGTTCGACTTCGTCGGGATTGCCACGGACAACCGCCTCGTTCTCCAGCCGCAGGCTGATGTCGATGCCGTTCTGCCGGGCCTGCTCCTCGAACCCGGACAGGACCTTTTCGATCAGCGCCTTCAGCTCGATCGCGACCGGCTCCCCCTGGGGTTCGCGGCTGACGCCCAGAAGCTTGACCAGCAGCTCGTCAATCCGCTCGACCTCGCCAAGAACACGGTCGGCATAGGAAACCATCTCGGCATCCTCGCCGACGGCGCCGCGCAGCACCTGGGTGAACAGGGAAATGGAGTTGAGAGGGTTGCGGATTTCGTGCGCCATACCGGCGGCCAGATGCCCGAGAGCCGCCAGCTTTTCGGCCTGAAGGATTTCCGCATGGGCGCGCTCAAGTTCCCGGCTCTTTTCCAGAACCCGCCGTTCCAGTTCGAGATTCCACTCCTCGATCTCGCGCAGCAGCCGCTCCCGTTCGTGGATCAGTTCCAGGTTGTGCAGTTCGATCCGGCGAAGGCGCAGGACGTTCTCTATTCGCTCGACCAGGTTCTGGTTGGAAAAGGGCTTGAGGATGTAATCGGAGGCGCCAGCCTTCATCAGCTCGACGGCAATCTCCTCGGACCCCTTGCCGGTAAACATGATGACGTAGGTCTCCGGGTACTCGGCGCGGATGCGCTTGAGGGCCTCCAGTCCGTTCATGCGCGGCATCATGTAATCGAGCAGCACCACCTCGGGCCGGTGCTTTTCGATCAGCTCGAGGCCGATGATGGCATCCTCGGCGGCAACAACCTGGTAGCCTCGGCTGCCGAGAACCATGGAGGTCAGTTCCAGGATGATCTGTTCGTCATCGATGATGACAACGGTGGACTTTTTGTCGCTCGGCATGGTGGAACCCGGTTCGAAGGGATGGGACAACGCCCGACAGTGGGGCACAAGAATACCCCCTGTTCCACCCGCGTGACAAGTGGAAACAGGGGGTTGGAGGACTGCCGCCGACCTGGGGGGCTACTCTTCGCGGCAGCGGATGGTCAGCACCGGGATGGTCGATTTGCGCACTACCTTCTCGGCGGTGCTGCCAAACAGGACATGATCGAGGCCGGTCCGGCCGTGAGTGCCCATGACAACCAGGTCGGCATCCACCTCGCCGGCCCGGGCGATGATTTCTTCATGCGGGATCCCCGAAACCACATGGGTGATGACCTTGTCGTAGTCGGTTGCGTGGGTCCGCCGGAAGCGGTCCATCATCTTGTTGGCGCCCTCGAGAATCTCTGCTTCCAGGGTGTCGAAGGAAATATGCGGTACGTAGAAGCCGCGCAGGTCGACCGGTTCGTTGATGACGTGAATGATGTGCAGCTCGGCATCAAACCGCCGGGCCAGGGAATAGGCGTAATCGAAGGCGAAGTCGGATCCCGGGGAAAAGTCGGTAGCGAACAGGATCTTCTGAAAGTCCTTCATCACAACCCCCTTTCTCCCCCGGTACGGCCGGTCGGGGGATCAGTTGACGATTTTGCTCATGACCGACTTGAGCTCGGCGAGGCGAACGGGCTTGTGAAGATATTCCATCGCCCCGAGGTTCATGGCATCGAGATAGGTATCGACGCCGCCGTAGGCGGTGATCATGATAACCCTGGTATCGGGGTGCTCGTCGTGCAGGTGACGCAGGAAGGCCAGACCGTTCATTTCCGGCATATTGATATCACTGATGACCAGGCTCACCTTCTGTTTGCGCAGATACTCAAGCGCTTCGACCCCGTTTGCAACACTGTCGACCTCGTAGCCTTCCTGGCTAAGGAGCTTGGAAAGCCCTATACGGGCGTTCTCCTCGTCGTCGACAATAAGAATTCTATCTATGGACTGCATCAGTTCGAAACTCCTGACAAAAGTTTATCGGTCAGAAAAAGCATACCACCGGCCCGCGGGCTGTCAAGCCGGCCGAACCAGTTTCAAAGCAACTTTTCCAACGGAAAAACAGAGACTTGCACAGCACAAGGACTACTCATACCTGGCGGTCGAGCAGCGTCAGAAAATCCTCCAGCAGCGGCCGAAGCAGACGGACGTGAGTACTGCCGGCCTCAAGCACCTCGCCGTGGTCGAGACCATGGGCCGTGCGGCCGGCGGCCTTGTTGGTCACCAGGGCCAGTCCCATGGCAGGCAGCCCGCAGGCACAGGCCACGAGCATCTCGGGAACCATGGACATGGAAACGACATCGGCACCGAGCCGCTCAAGCATGCGAATCTCCGCCGGGGTCTCGTAACTCGGCCCGGGCATGCAGGCCAGAACCCCGCGCCGCAGCACGACCCCCTCCTTCTCGGCCCGGGCAGCCATCTCGGGGTAAAGATCGACAGGATAGAGCCGGGTCAGATCGACAAAGGGAGGCGGATCCTGTCCTCGCAGCGGGTTGTCGGCGGTCAGGTTGATGTGGTCCTCGACAAAGACCGGATCGCCGACGGCGAAACTGCGGTTGATACCGCCAACGGCACTGGTCACCAGCAGCGGACCCGCTCCCAGAGCCGCCGCCAGCCGAACCGGCCAGGCCGCCTCAAAGGCGCTCAACCCCTGGTAGAGATGGAAGCGACCACTGAAAACCAGGCCCTCGCGCGTTCCCTGGCGAACATGCAGCAGACGCCCCTGGTGGCCGGGGATGGCGGCAACAGGGGGGCAGCCCGGCAAGGAGGCATAGTCGTGGGTCGCAATCACCTCCATGTCGGCGGTCAGTTCGCCGAACCCCGAACCGAGGACCAGGGCGAAAGCGAACGGTCCCTGGCCAACCTTTGCAATCAAAGAGTCTTTATCGATTTCGATATTGATCATGCCCGGTTCTCAAGCAGGGTCTGCACCCTCGCGAGAAGATGCTCGGGGCGAAAGGACTTGTTGAGAAAATCGTCGGCGCCGGCGGCCATCACCTTGCGGACCTCCTCTTCACTGCGAAAGACACTGCTCATGGCCAAAAGACGTATCCCGGCGATCTCGGGATCGGCCCGCACTTCCTCGATCAGCCGATGCCCGTCCATACCGGGGAGTTTCAGATCGAGAATCACCAGGTCGGGCCGCTCCGTCCGAATCAGCCGTAACGCCTCGTCACCGTCGCCTGCCTTTATCAGATCGAGATTCAGGGGTTGCAGGATGTCGAGCACCACCTGTCGAAAGAAGTTGGCGTCATCGACGATCAGAACCAGGGGGCGTTGGCGCCGCGCCGTCAGGCTGACCTCGAAGCCATGCCCGCACTTGGGACAGCGAACCCTGGCGACCTGCTTTTTGACTCCCGAAGGATCAATGCGATAGCGTGCGTCACACGCCGGGCAACGAATGACCATGAGTTCCTCCATGGACTCAATGAACAACCGGTATCTGACCTATCGACGTCCCGAGCCGAAAGATTTAGCCCTGACTGTTCATGAGGGCTGGCAAACTGGCGGCATCGCACAGCATGCAGCACCGCTTCGGGCACGCACCATTCGGCTTGCCCACAAGCATACCAGCAAATGCCGCGCCAGCCACATCCGGAGAAGGTGGAGGCAGGATCAGTCGATCAGCTGG
>RFIO01000439.1 GCA_003695205.1 Deltaproteobacteria bacterium | reverse complement strand
TGATACCGTCACCCTGACGGTCAACGGCACCGACTACCAGGGGCTGGTCCAGTTCGATGGCCGGTTTCGCATCGAGGTCGCGGGCGGTGACCTGGTAGCCGATGCTGACAGCGTTGTCGATGCTTCAATCACCAGCTATGACGCTGCCGGCAATCCCGGAGTTGCCACGGCTTCAGACAGTTACGGTGTCGACACCACGCCGCCGGTACCGACCATCAGCCTGGATGCGAACCTGACCGCCGACGACATCATCAACCTGGCCGAATCGGCCGGAACCGTCACCGTGACCGGCACGACCGGCGGTGACGCGGCCCCGGGCGACACCGTGACCCTGGATGTCAACGGCACCTCCTACAGCGGCCTGGTGCAGGTCGACGGCAGTTTCAGCATCGATGTCGCCGGCAGCGACCTGGTGGCCGATCCGGATGGTCTGGTGGAGGCGGTGATCCGGTCGGTCGATGGCGCCGGCAACACCGGAGCGGCCTCGGCCCAGGATGCCTACGGCGTCGACATTGTGCCGCCGGCACCGACCGTCAGCCTCGACGGTTCGGTGACCGCCGATGACATTGTCAACATCGCCGAATCCCAGGGGACAGTGACCATCACCGGCACGACGGGCGGTGATGCCGTGCCCGGGGATACCGTCACACTGCGCATCAACGATACGGACTACACCGGTATGGTGCAGGCCGACGGCCGTTTTGCCATCGATGTCGCCGGTGCTGACCTCGCCGCCGATGGGGATCTGACCATCGAGGCCCGCGTCACCACTTCGCCGGATGCGGCCGGCAACCCGAGTCTGACCGGCACGGCGACCGACAGCTACCAGATCGACCTGGTGCCGCCGGCACCGACCATCGACCTGGACGCCAGCATCACCGCCGACGACATCATCAACCTGGCCGAGTCGGCCGGCACGGTGACGGTGACCGGCAGCGTCGGCGGCGACGCCCAGCCGGGCGATACCGTCACCCTGACGGTCAACGGCGTCGACTATACTGGCAGTGTCCAGGCCGACCTGGGTTTCGCCATCGATGTCGCCGGCAGCGATCTGGTGGCCGATGCCGACAGGGTCATCGACGCCCTGGTTGCCTCGGTCGATCCGGCCGGCAATCCGGGCAGTGGCACGGATGCCGAGGGGTACAGCGTCGATATCGTGCCGCCGGCACCGACCGTTGATTTGGATGCCAATATCACCGCCGACGACATCGTCAACCTGGCCGAATCGGCCGGCACGGTGACGGTGACCGGCAGCGTCGGCGGCGACGCCCAGCCGGGCGATACCGTCACCCTGACCGTGAATGGCG
>RFIO01000438.1 GCA_003695205.1 Deltaproteobacteria bacterium | reverse complement strand
CTGTCTCCTGTCTCCTGTCTCCTGTCTCCTGTCTCCTGTCTCCTGTCTCCTGTCTCCTGTCTCCTGTCTCCTGTCTCCTGCGCTATACTGACATCAGAACCAGTCGGGGGAGGCGAGCCATGCACGAGGCACGTTTCTGGAAAAAGGAAGATGGCAATGCGGTCCGGTGCGAGCTGTGCCGGTTCCACTGCCGTATCGCCGAAGGGGAGACCGGCCTGTGCGGGGTGCGAACCAACCGGAACGGTGCGCTGTACAGTCTTGTCTACGGGCGCAGCATTGCCGAGGCGATCGACCCGATCGAGAAGAAACCCTTCTACCATGTCGAGCCGGGCAGCCTGAGCTATTCCATTGCTACGGTTGGCTGCAATTTCCGCTGCCTGCACTGCCAGAACCACCAGATTTCCCAGTGGCCCAGGGAGCGTGGTACCATCGCCGGCGAAAGCCTGTCCCCTGAACTGGTCGTCAGGCAGGCCGTTGCCAGCGGCTGCCGCAGTATCGCCTATACCTACACCGAGCCGACCATCTACTATGAGTACGCCTTTGACTGCGCCCGCCTGGCAAAGCAGCAGGGACTGCGGAACCTCTTTGTCACCAACGGCTATACCGAGACGGCCCCCCTCGAAGAAGTCGCTCCGTTTCTGGACGCCGCCAATGTCGACCTGAAGGCGTTTCGTGATGACGTCCACCGCAAGCTGACCGGCGCGCGACTTCAGGGCGTGCTGGAGACCCTGCGGACCTACCGGAAACTTGGCGTCTGGATCGAGGTGACCACCCTGGTGATTCCCGGCATGAACGACGACGAGGAGCAGCTGCGGGACATCGCCGGGTTTATCGCCGGCGAACTCGGACCAGGCGTCCCCTGGCACGTCACCGCCTTCTACCCGACCTGGCGGCTGCTCGACGCGCCGCCAACGCCGCCGGCAACCCTGGTTCGGGCGCGCCGGATCGGCCTGGAGGCAGGTCTGCAATTTGTCTATACCGGCAACATCGCCGATGACGAAGGCAGTCGCACCGACTGCCCGCGGTGCGGCCGTGCCCTGGTCGAACGAGGGCGCATGCGCACGGCGCGCAACCTGCTGACAGACGGCAATTGTCCCGGATGCGGGACGGCCATCCCCGGACTCTGGGGCCGGACAGGGCAGGGCGGGCGATAACGTTTCGCCCTGTCCTTGTGTCTCGTTTTTCAGACATCTGACTTCCGACTTCTGGCCTCCTCTCCCCTGTGCTAGAATCCGCCCCTTCGACATCAGAATTTTCCGGAGGACTGCATGGCTGTTGAACTGGATGCCGAACAGCGCCGGCTGCTGTTCGGCTGGCTGGTGGAGGAGACCGCCCTGCCGGCTGCAGGGGTGGAGCGTACGGTGGCTCTGCTGGAAGAGGGGGCGACCATTCCTTTTATTGCCCGTTACCGCAAGGAGGCGACCGGCGAACTGGACGAGGTGCAG
>RFIO01000437.1 GCA_003695205.1 Deltaproteobacteria bacterium | reverse complement strand
TCCAGCAGAAATTCAACCCTGGCGCGACGGGCCAGGTCGCGCTCCAGTTGCCCCTGCCCCGTTCGGGCCTGACTTGCCGGAGAGGCCCCGAGAGCCAGCAGCAGGCAACCGACAAGCGCGCCGACGGTCACGGACAGGTGAAACAGGGTAAAGCGATCAGGCAGATTCATGGCTCAAAACTGCTGATAGGGGGGCATGTTGGCGCGTCGGGCCATCGCCCGGAGGATATCGTAGTCGGAATCGGTCAGGGCCTCGTAGCCGTCAACCCAGGTTGCCTTGAGGACCCGAACCTGCTCCCCGCCGATTTCGACGGTAGTCTCGGGAGTCAATTCCAGCAGCGCGCGCCTGAACCGCTCTGCCAGCCCGGGGTCGACATCCGCCGCTGCCGAAAAGGTACAGTAGGGAAAGATTTCACTCTGGGCGATGACATTGAAGTCATCGGCACTGATTCGCCCGTCCCTGATCATCAGTTCGAGATCGAGAGCCGGCGCGGCGGCGACATCCCAGGCACCGAAATAAACCCCGTAGATGACCTTTTCATGCTTGTAGGAACCGTGCGGTATACCGTACAGGGCGAGGTCGGTCTCAGGATCGATACCGTTCTGCAGCAGCAGGTCGTACTGGGCCAGGAAACCGGAGGGGGCCAGCTGGGGTCCGAAAAGCATGCGTTTGCCCTTAAGGTCGGCGAGGGTGCGGATACCGCTCCCCTTGCGGGCGATGACGGCCCCGGCGGTACGGGCACCGAACTGCCCGCGCTTCTCGGTGGCCAGCAGCCTGGCCTTGTGGTCCTCGTGCAGAACCAGGTAGATGAGCGAATTGGTGTGGGCGAAGGCGAATTTCTCCCGGACAAAGCGCTCTTCGAAATCCTGGGTATCGACCGGAACCAGCTCGAAACGGGCGCCAACCTCCCTTTCCAGGTAGCGGGTCAGGGGTGTGAAACGCCGAAGAGTTTCCGACTCGCTGTTGCAATTCATGTAGCCGATCTTGTAGACCGGGCCATCCGGTTCGGGCGTGCTGCAGCCAAAGGACAGCAGGCCGACCAGGATCAGAAAAAGGGAAACAAAACGCAGGGACATGAATCGGTCCTTTATCAGGGAGTACGGGGCATTCGCCAACCCCCGGCGGCAGGCGCATGTTGAAGCGGAACACCGAAGACAACGGTACCCCGATCCGGACGGTCGGCCTGATCGCGAACCAGGCGGTGGATCAGATCCGGGTCTGTTCCGCCCCACCAGTTGGCACCGACCGACAGATCGGTACCACCGTCATTGACCAGGGCGTACTCACCGTTGCCGGCAAGATCATTTTCCGCCAGGTCACCGGTCGATTCGATCCAGCGCACCGCCGAACGGCCGTTGCCGCTCAAACGGTTCCGGTGTGCCTGGATATCAGCCTGTTCAAGAAGAATGCCATGCTCGCTGTTGTCCAGAACCAGGTTGCCGGTCAGTTCGGCCTGCCCCCCCTGAACATAAACTCCGCTCCTGTTGCCACGAACCATGTTGCCGCGTGCCGTCAGGGTCGAATCACGCAGGTTGACGCCGTTGACACGGTTGTTTTCCACCAGGCAGCCGACCATTTCAACCTGGCTGTAGGTGCCGCGAATACCCCAGAAGCCATCCCTGACGACCGATTCGCGCAACAGCACCGTGGCATCCCGGAACTGCAGGCCGTTGCGGTTGTTTTCGATGCGGCTGAATGCAAGAGTTACTGTCGAGTCCTGGAACATCAGCGCCCTCAGATTGGCGCGAAACAGGCAATGGTCCAGTTCGGCACGACCGAAATGGGAATGAAAGGCTATGCTGGCCCCTTCGATCAGGCAGTACTGCAGGCGGTTGGCCTGGTCGCTCCCCATGACATTGACAGCGCCCCAGAGCCCGGGTCGCTGATCAGACAGTTCGGACGCGAAGTGAATCGGTGCATCGGCCGTTCCCAGGGCCAGCAGGCGACCCTGGACAAACAGCTCCGACTCCCCGAGACCATCGTTGTTGCTGTCGACGAATCGGAACAGGACCCGGGTTCCCGGTCGGATTTCCAGCCGTGCCTCGGGGGCGACCGTCAGGATTCCGTCGATGACCACCTCCCCCTGCCAGACGGTATCCTGCCAGAGGGTCTGCTCCCCCTGATAGACAACGGCAGCTGAGGCAAATTCGCTCCAGGCCAGGAGGGTTAGCAGCAGAAGAAGAAGAAGGTTTCTCATTGGCCGCCTCCCGGCCGTAACAGCTCAATCCGGTTGCCCGTCAGCTTCAGGCCGGCGGGTACATCTTCGGCCACAAGACCGACCTGACTGTCGCGCACCTCAATCCGCGAAGCATCGAACCGACAGACAGGGGCCAGATGCAGTCCGGCCTCGTCCTGGCCTTGAAAAACGGCATCTGCCATCACCAGACGAGCCGAGCCGGTGCAGAACAGTCCCAGCTCTCCCCCCCGCACCCGAGCGCGCCGCAACTCAAGTCCGCTCCCCTGCGCCACTTCGATGCCGTAACGGCAATCACGCAAGGTCAGGTCAGACGCGACCGCCTCTCCACCGAGCAGCCAAAGGCCGTGGTCGGCCGAAGGCAGTTCGGCATGATCAACATGTACCGAACCGCCTGGAAGAACCAGAATGCCGGCCCAGAGCGGATCCCCTTCAGGTACCGGCAATTGCGGTTTGAGAGTGCGGAACCGAACCGGCGCGCCGGGCAGCCCGGAAATCCTCAGCTGGCCTTCGACCAGGATTTCAGTACGGGCAGAGAGCTGGTCCGGCTCGATCTTGGTCGAACCGGCCGGCCTGACCCAAACGGTTGTGCCGGCTTCGAGCACCAGCTCGGCCCCGGGAAGGACGCGCACATCGTCAGCGAGCACAACATCCCCGGACAGATGCCGACTGTCGGCAACCGGTCCGGCCAGAACGGGCAGTGGCTTCGGAGCAATCAGAACCGGGCCGTCCGGAGCGCAGGCCGCAAGAGCCACAAGAAGGAGACAGGCGAGAAAACGCATCAGATCCAGTCCTGTCGGCGCAGGAGATCCCTGGCCGCGGCCAGTGGCGGCTCTCCAGCGGCAACCCGGGCGATCAGTTGCTCCAGCAGCTCGCCCGTTAGGCGTTGTTCAAGTCGCTTCAGCGCCTTTGGCACCAGGCTGAACTGCAGGTCTTCGAGAGGCCGGGAGCCGCTGAGCAGCCATACCCGGTCGGCAACGCGAAAAACGGCTGCTTCCGGCACAACCCCGGTGCCGACTTCCAGGTCGGCACGATCTGCGCGAATCAGGTCACCGACCTGCCCGGCTTCGCGGGAGACAAGCTCCGATTCCACCCCGGTTTTTTCGCGGACATAGATGGAGACCAAGGCGTAAAGGGCCTGCTGGACGGGGCTGTCATCGGCGGCAATGTAGAGTTTCGGGCCGAAACAGCTCCATCCCGCAGCCGGAACGAGAAGGAGCATGGCCAGCAGAACAAGGGAGCGCATTCAAAATCCTTCGCACGGGGATGGGGCGGAACCGATTCCGCAACCTGGCGAAGTTTAAAGCAAGGTATGTACCACAGAGTTCAGTCGGAATCTTCCGGGGGAGCCTCTTCCAGGTCATCGTCCTCGACGCTGCCGTCGCCAAGCAGGTTGTATTTCTCCAGCTTGTAGCGCAGGGTCGTGCGCTTGATGCCGAGGACTTCGGCAGCCCGGGTCTGGGACCGGCCTTCGCGATTGAGGGTCTGGATGATCAGCTGCCTTTCCAGGTCTTCGAGAATCTCGGTCAGGCTGCCGCCCGACTCGGGCAGGTTGAGGCATATCTGGTCGCGATTCTGGATACCCTGGGGGAAGTCGCGCGGGGTCAGAACCTCTCCTCGGGCCAGAACCACGGCCCGTTCGATGACGTTTTCTAGCTCGCGCACATTGCCGGGCCAGTCGTGCGCCACCAGGCAGGCGAGCGCCTTGGGAGATATCTGCTCGATCTTCTTGCCGGTCTCGCGCGTGTACTTGTCGAGAAAATGCGTTGCCAGAGGCTCAATATCCTCGCGCCGTTCGCGCAGGGGCGGCAATTCGACCTGGACCACATTGAGCCGGTAAAAAAGATCTTCGCGAAACCGCCCGGCCTTGACTTCCTCTTCGAGGTTCTTGTTGGTAGCGGCGACGATGCGCACATCGACCTTGATGGTGCGGTTGCCACCGACCCGTTCGAATTCGTGCTCCTGGATGACGCGTAGCAGCTTCACCTGGGCGGCCAGGCTCATCTCGCCGACCTCGTCTATGAACAGGGTCCCCTGATCGGCCAGTTCAAAACGTCCCTTTTTCTGGTGCAACGCGCCCGTGAAAGCCCCCTTTTCGTGCCCGAACAGCTCGCTTTCCAGCACGCTCTCCGACAACGCGGCACAGTTGAGAACGACAAAGGGTTTTTCCTTGCGCGAACTGTTGAAATGAATCGAGCGGGCCACCAGTTCCTTGCCGGTCCCCGATTCGCCCGTTATCAGCACATTGGCGTTGGAATCGGCCACCGAGGCGGCGACCTCGAACACTTCACGCATTGCCCGCGAGCTTCCGACGATACCGGAGAAGCTGTATCGCCCCTCCAGTTCCTGGTGCAGGTAGCGGTTCTCCTCGATCAGCCGCTGGCGTTCGAAGGCCCTGGCCACCGTCAAACGGATCTCGTCAGCTTCAAAGGGTTTGGTGATGTAGTCGAACGCTCCTTTGCGCAGCGCCTGAACGGCATTCTCGACCGTGCCATAGGCGGTTATGACAATGATCGGAAGCCGCGGATCGTAGTCCTTCAGCTCGCCGAGCAGAGTCAGCCCGTCCATTCCCGGCATCTTCAGATCGGTGATGACCAGGTCGTACTGCTCGAGGGCGACGGCCTGCAGGGCGTCGTTGCCGTTGGCTGCGGCGAAGGTCTCGTACCCCTCCTTCACGAGGATACGGCTCAGCAGCCTGCGCATCCCCTCTTCGTCATCAACGATCAGTATCTTTTCTCCAGCCATCCGCTGCAGTCTTTCCTTGAATTGTTGTGAATTTCAGAGTCTCAGGACAGGTGGTGAACCTTGTTCTTGCCACGCCTCTTGGCAAGGTACATCAGATCGTCGACCACCTTCAACAGCCCGTCGAAGGTCTCGGCGTCGCGCGGGAAGACCGCGACACCGACACTGACGGTAATACGATCCTGGCCGGCATCGATCGCGGCATCGGCAGCCTCGTCCGCAATCCTTTCCCGGCAGCGCTCGGCGGCCGCCAGCGCCTGCTCGATTCCGGTTTCCGGAAGCAGGGCGATAAACTCCTCGCCACCGTAGCGAAATATCTGGTCGCAGTCGCGCAGAGTGTCACGCAGGATGTCCGCCACCGCAACCAGCACCCGGTCGCCAACGGGGTGGCCATAGCGATCATTGAAAGCCTTGAAATCATCGATATCGAACATGATCAGGGCGAAAGAGAGGTCGTAACGCCGCGCTCTGCCGAGCTCGTCGACCAGCGACTTTTTGAAATGGCGGTGGTTGAAGGCGCCGGTCAGGCCATCGGTGCAGGCGAGTTCCAGGGTCCGGGCATGCAGCCTGGCATTGTCGAGACTCATGGACGCGAAGGATCCGAGGATGGCCATGGTCTCCAGCTGCACTCCGGAAAATCGCCGGGGAACGAAATCGTCGACATAGAGGATGCCGATAACCTTTTCCTGGACTCTGAGCGGAACGGCAACCAGCGACCGGATCCCCTCGGCAAGAGCCAGGGGGTTGCTGAACACCTCCGACCGTTCGGTGTCCTCAATGGCGAAGACTTCACCCCGATCCAGTATGCGGGCCGTAAGGCCTCCGGGTCGTATCTGCCAGGTGGAGCGTGAGGTGAACGCCGGGCTGAGACCGTGGGCCAGCTTCATCGTGAGACTTGCGCCTGCATCGTCGCAGAGCGCGATGCTGCCGGCCGGCATTTCCAGGACGGCCATGGCGCTGACGAGGATATTGTCCAAAACCTCGTCCAGATCGAGGGAGGAAACGACCACCTGGGCTACATTGACAATGGTCTTCAGCCCGTGCAGTTCCTCTTCAACCTCTGATCGGTGTTCTGTGGGATCTTTTTCCGTCACCGGCCAACTCCGGTTTGTCTTCCTGATTTCAACGGTTTGTTCGTCAAATCACATTGGCCTTTCATAACATTGTCCCGCCAGCCTGTAAAGCGGGCGATGCCCCCTTCACGGACGAGCATGTCCTTGACGCCGGCCAGTTTTTTCCCAACGAAAACCAAAATAAGGACTTTTTTTGTTTTATTTTAACAGCTTAGTCGGCGCGGCCCCAAAAGAGTGCGCGTACGGGCTTGACAGCCCCAACATATTGGGGTTAAAAACACGAACACCACACGATATCAGGTTTAATGCCATAAACTGCCGGAGGGGACCTTCCCCGATCTCACCCACTTTGTTTCCATTTCAAGCTAGAATGAAGGAAGAGGGATAGCCATGGCCAAAAAGAAAACAACCCAGGACCTGCCCCTGTCGAAAAATGCCGTAACCGTTCTCGAACGCCGCTACCTCAAGCGCAATGAGGAAGGCAAGGTTCTCGAAACCCCGGTCGACATGTTCCGTCGGGTAGCAAAGACCATCGCCTCGGCAGAGACCAGGCTGAAAACCGGCGTCGACGCCAAAGCCCTGGAGGGCGAATTCTACCGCATGATGACAAGCCTGGAGTTCATGCCCAACTCACCGACCCTGATGAACGCGGGCCGTGAACTCGGCCAGCTGTCCGCCTGTTTCGTACTGCCTGTCGGTGATTCGATGGAAGAAATCTTCGAATCGATCAAGAACACTGCACTGATACACAAGAGCGGTGGCGGCACCGGGTTCTCCTTCTCGCGCATCCGCCCGGCCAACGACGTGGTCAGTTCCACCAAGGGAATCAGTTCCGGTCCCATTTCGTTCATGAAGGTCTTCGATGCCGCGACCGAAACCATCAAGCAGGGCGGCACCCGGAGAGGCGCCAACATGGGGATTCTGCGGGTCGACCACCCCGACATCATGGACTTTATCATGGCCAAGCGCGACCAGACCGTGCTGACCAACTTCAACATTTCCGTCGGCCTGACCGAGGCCTTCATGGAAGCCGTCGAGGCGGATACCGATTACGACATCATCAATCCACGGTCCGGCGAGCCGGTCACCAGGCTGTCCGCCCGCAAAGTTTTCGACCGCATTGTCGACATGGCCTGGCACAATGGCGAGCCGGGCATCATCTTCCTCGACCGCCTCAACCGCGACAACCCGACTCCGCACGTCGGCGAAATCGAGGCGACCAACCCCTGCGGCGAACAGCCCCTGCTCCCCTACGAATCGTGCAACCTCGGGTCCATAAACCTCTCCCGCTTCGTGCACGAAGGGGATGTTGACTGGGCGCGCCTGCGTGAAACCGTGCGCCTGGCAACCCGGTTCCTCGACAACGTCATCGAAGTCAACAACTACCCCATTCCGGAGATCGACCAGATGACCCGGGCCAACCGCAAGATCGGCCTGGGCATCATGGGCTGGGCCGACATGCTGATCCTGCTCGGCATCCCCTACAACTCCGAGGAAGCTATCGCGCTGGGCGAGAAGGTGATGAAGTTCATCAACGACGAAGCCCACCAGATGTCTGTCGAACTGGCCGAAGAGCGCGGTCCCTTCCCCAACTTCAAGGGAAGCATTTACGACGTCAAGGGCGGCAAGCCGCTGCGCAATGCCACCTGCACCACCATCGCTCCGACCGGCACCATCTC
>RFIO01000436.1 GCA_003695205.1 Deltaproteobacteria bacterium | reverse complement strand
GTGTAGAGCTGCCCGGCCTCAAACACAATGGCCGAGCCGTCCGGAGACCAGTCGGCGTACCCGGCCGAGACCAGCTTGCGCCGCTGCCCCGTCTCCAGGTTCATCACCCAGATGCCTCTCCGGTCGATGTCGTGTATCGTCGCGTGGGTGTCGGGATTGTAGCTGACCAGACCCGTGTCGTAATACAGAAGAGCAGTTCCGTCCGGGCTCCAGCGGGGAAACTCGTGCAAGACCGGGGGTACGGGGCCATGTGTCACGCCCCCCTCGTCTGGCTCAGAGGAGAAGAGGTCGCAGGCGGCCAGGAGCAACATCAAACCTACTGCCAGTAATCCGGCGTGTGGTATTCTGAAGATGGGCCGTGTTATCACGTGCTCGCTCAGGTTGGCTTGAGATACTCGGGATCTTGGCGGATCGAGCTTGTACAAAGGGGCGCCCTCTGGGAGGGCCGTTGTCATCAGGGTGGCACGGCCTATCCTCCAGCCTTCTTCGGGCTATCTGATCGTTGTGTAGGTGAGCCGGCGCAGGTCGCTGCCGTCGGTATTCATGACCCAGAGTTCGCCGCTGCCGGGGTAGATCTCCAGCGTGTTGGGTTTGTAGCCCGGGTGATACAGGAAGACGAGGTGCTTGCCGTCAGGGCTCCAGTCGAAGTGGTATGCCGTGTCGGGCGAGACCTTGCGTGGCCGGGTGCCGTCGCGGTTCATGACCCAGATGGCTGGCAGCCCCTGCTGCGGCTGTGAGCAGAACGCGATCTGCTCGCCATTGGGCGAGAAGCTCGGATGGTCGTCCATGTTCGTATCGAACGTCAGGCGCTCGATCTCTCCACCGGCAGTATCGATCACCGCAATCTCAGACGCTCCCATTCCCAGATAGGCCTTATGCACCAAACGTTGTCCATCCTCCGACCAGTGAGGCATCCGGCTGCTATAGCCGCTCACGTTCGTCTTCTCTGACCCGTCGCTGCGCATGATCCACACCTCATAGGACGCGCTCGGGTCCTGCGCATCCGAGTCATAGGCAATCCATGCTCCGTCGGGACTCCAGGCCGGAAAGAAATTGCGCCCCTCGCTCGTCAACGGGCGCAGGCTGCTTGTGTCGATCCGTGCAGCCTCCACATCCAGCACGTCAACCACGTAGATCTGCGCCGCTCGTACCAGCGCCAGGCGCTTCCCATCCGGGGCCCACGCCGGCAGATCGCCCGCTACGAGCGGTTTTTTCTGCCCTGTCTGCACGTCGATCAGCCAGATCCCGCCGAAGAGGGTATCGAGGTGTCCGTCGCCGTTGGCATCCAGGCTGTCGCCGTGCTCGGCGGCGATGTAGCGCCCGCCGGGATGCCAGGCAGGATGGGCGAAGGCGACCGGGGCGACGGGTCCCGGTGTGTGGATCCAGGGCGGGGGCTCCGGCTCCGTGCTGTCACACCCGCCGGCGAGCAGCAGGACCAAGGCCAAGGCGGTGAGCAGCCCCGGCATGCCTGCCAGGCACGGAAGAGCACAGACCCGCAGCGTTTTCAGGTTCATCGCAGACCCCCTGTCAATAGAGGCATTCGCAGGTGGTGAGGTGGACGTGCCCTGACGCGACCTGATGCCAGGATAGGCAACGCAGGGTTAGCCTGACGCAAGAGCAGGCGCAGCCGCCTGTCAGGAAGGAGGCGCGATGGCCTGTCAGGAAAACACGTACGAGCCGTCAGCTTTCAGCTTTCAGCGGTCAGTAGTTTTCGGCGGTGAGCCGGGCTGTGGGCTACGGGCTGTGGGCCGTGGGCTACGGGCTGATAGCTGACGGCTGATGGCTGAAAGCTCGTTACCGCTTTTTCTTGAAGCGGCGGGTGAGCAGGTCCTGGAGGTCATCGACGGCGGCGAGGGCGTTGCGGAGGAAGGTGCGCTGGTACTTGGTGAGCTGGGCGGGGTCCAGCAGGTTCGTCGGGGCTTCGCCTTCCTCGGCGGCGCGCAGCTGGTGCTCCAGGCGCAGGCTGGTCAGGTTCTGGT
>RFIO01000435.1 GCA_003695205.1 Deltaproteobacteria bacterium | reverse complement strand
GCTGAAATCCCTGTCGGACATGCTGAAGGGCAAGCAGGGCCGCTTCCGCCAGAACCTGCTCGGCAAGCGCGTCGACTATTCAGGCCGTTCGGTGATCGTGGTCGGACCGGAGCTCAAGCTGCACCAGTGCGGCCTGCCGAAGAAAATGGCGCTCGAACTGTTCAAGCCGTTCATCTATTCGAAGATCGAGATGTACGGCATGGCGCCGACCATCAAGGCGGCCAAGAAGATGGTCGAAAAGGAACGGCCCGAGGTCTGGGACATCCTTGAAGAGGTGATCCGCGAGCACCCGGTGCTGCTCAACCGGGCGCCGACCCTGCACCGCCTTGGCATCCAGGCGTTCGAGCCGGTACTGATCGAGGGCAAGGCGATCCAGCTTCATCCGTTGGTCTGCACCGCCTTCAACGCCGACTTCGACGGCGATCAGATGGCCGTCCACGTGCCGTTGTCGCTCGAAGCCCAGCTCGAAGCGCGCGTGCTCATGATGTCGACCAACAACATCCTGTCGCCGGCCAACGGCAAGCCGATCATCGTGCCGTCGCAGGATATCGTGCTCGGCCTCTATTACCTGACCATGGAAGCCGAAGGCGAACCGGGCGAAGGCATGGTCTTCGGCGACATGGGCGAAATCGAGCACGCCCTGACGCAGGGTGTCGTCACCTTGCACAGCAAGATCAAGGCGCGCTACCGCTATACCGACGAGAACGGCAACGAGGTCAGCGATCTGGTCGAAACCACGCCCGGGCGGATGATCCTGGCCCAGGTTCTGCCCGACCACAAGGCGGTGCCGTTCAGCATGGTCAATCGCCTGCTGACCAAGAAGGAGATCACCGATCTGATCGACGTGGTCTATCGCCACTGCGGTCAGAAGGAAACGGTGATCTTCTGTGACCGGATCATGTCGCTGGGTTTCGGCCACGCCTGCAAGGCCGGCATTTCGTTCGGCAAGGACGATCTGATCGTGCCCGAGGCCAAAAGCAAGCTGGTCGAAGAAGCCCAGAAGATGGTCAAGGAATTCGAGCAGCAGTACCTCGACGGTCTGATCACCCGCGGCGAGAAATACAACAAGGTCGTCGACGTGTGGTCGCAGTGCACCGACCGGGTCGCCGAAGAGATGATGCGCGCGATGTCCGGCGCCAGCGGCCGCAACATCAATTCGGTCTACATGATGGCCCATTCCGGTGCCCGCGGCTCGGCGGCGCAGATCAAGCAGTTGGCCGGCATGCGCGGACTGATGGCCAAGCCGTCGGGTGAAATCATCGAGACTCCGATCATTTCGAACTTCAAGGAAGGTCTGACGGTGTTGGAGTACTTCAACT
>RFIO01000434.1 GCA_003695205.1 Deltaproteobacteria bacterium | reverse complement strand
AGGAACAGGTCGATGGTGTTGCCGTAGCTCTTGCTCATCTTGCGACCGTCGAGGCCGGGGATGATGGCGACATCCTCGTCGATCTCCGCTTCGGGAATGGTGAAGATTTCGCCATACTCGTTGTTGAACTTGATGGCGATGTCGCGTGCCACCTCCAGGTGCTGTTTCTGATCCTTGCCGACCGGCACCCTGTCGCTCTGGAACAGCAGGATGTCAGCGGTCATCAGCACCGGGTAGGCGAACAGGCCGTGATTGGGCTTGATCCCCTGGGAGACCTTGTCCTTGTAGCTGTGGCAGCGTTCCAGCAGACCCATGGGGGTGAAGTTGGACAGCACCCAGGTCAGCTCCTGCACCTCGGGGACATCCGACTGCACCCAGAAGGTGCTTTTGTCCGGATCGAGCCCGAGGGCGAGGAAATTCGCTGCAGCCTCGAGGGTGCCGCGTGCCAGGACCTTGCCGTCGCTGACCGTGGTCTGGGCATGGTAGTTGGCAATGAAACAGAACAGCTCGGCGTCCTGCTGGTAGGCAATCATCTTCTGCATCATGCCGAAGTAGTTGCCCAGGTGCAGGGAGCCGGACGGCTGGATGCCGGACAAAACGCGCATCGGTGTCACTCCGTTGGCTTGAATCAGGTTTGGACGGTCAGTCCCGGCCGGGGGCCGGCGCGGTGCCGCCAAGCATGTTGGCCAGTTGCAGCAGCTGACTCAGGTCGAAGCCGCTTTCGCGGATCAGGCCGAGAAAGATCGGCAGCAGCTGGGGCAGAAAGGCGGGGTCGGCAACCGCTTCGCGGCCAAGCTCGGGCAGGGCCTTGAGGATGAAGTCCTTCTTCTCTTCTGCCGACAGTTCACTGACGGCGGATATCAGGGATTGCACTGCTTCACTCACGCATGAACTCCTTGGGTGGCGCGCCGGGCGCGAAAATCAGGTTCGGCGAGCGAGTTTACGGGGTTTGAGTGGGAAAAATCAAGAAATAGAGGCGGAAAATCAGGAGGCAGGAGAAAGAATGAAGGAGACAGAGGCGCGCACAATCGAAAGATTGTTGCGCGCCTCGCCCCTTTACCCTTTAACCTTGCCCCTTTGGCTTTTCGCCTTTTCCCCGAAGGCGATGTGAAAGACCTCCGGATAGTTCGAGACGAAGTGTACCTCCAGCCCTTCGCGCAGGTAGT
>RFIO01000433.1 GCA_003695205.1 Deltaproteobacteria bacterium | reverse complement strand
TGCGCAGGCCGGCCGCAAGGGGGCGGTGACCATCGCCACCAACATGGCCGGTCGCGGTACCGACATCGTGCTGGGCGGCAATCCGGAGATGCTGGCCCGGCAGCAGGCCCAGGGGGCCGAAGATGCTGACGAGGCCTTCGAACAGGCGCTGGCGCACTACCAGCCGATCTGCGCCCGGGAAAAGGAGGAGGTTCTTGCCGCCGGAGGCCTTTACATCCTCGGTACCGAGCGCCATGAATCGCGCCGGATCGACAACCAGCTGCGTGGGCGTTCCGGCCGCCAGGGGGACCCGGGTGAGAGCCGCTTCTACCTCTCCCTCGAAGACGATTTGCTGCGCATTTTCGGGTCCCAGCGCGTCGCCTTTGTCATGGAGAAGCTGAAGATTCCCGAAGGCGAGCCGATCGAGCATCCGATGATTTCGCGCGCCATCGAAAACGCCCAGAAGAAGGTCGAGGCGCACAACTTCGAGATCCGCAAGCACCTGATCGAGTACGACGATGTCATGAACCGCCAGCGCGAGGTCATCTACCAGCAGCGGCGCGAGGTGCTGGCGGGCGAAAACATCCGCGAAACCATCGAGTCGATTATCGAGGAGATGATCGGCGACATGGTGGCGACCTTCTGTCCGGAGAAGGCCCAGCCGGAAGAATAGAACTGCCCGAGCATGCTTGAGCACTGTTTCAACCACTTCTTTTTCCGGCCGGTTCTGCCCGAGCCGGAGCCTTCGCTGACGCGCGAACAGCTGGAGGAGAGCCTGTTCGAGCAGGTGCGGAAGCGACTGGATGAGCGCGCCGAGGAGATGACCCCCGAGGTGTTCGAACACCTGATGAAGGTGCTGCTGCTGCAGGCGATCGACAGCAAGTGGAAGGACCATCTGCTCTCAATCGACTACCTCAAGGAGGGTATCGGCCTGCGCGGCTACGGCCAGAAGAACCCCAAGGAGGAGTACAAGCGCGAGGCCTACCAGCTGTTTATGGACATGATGGGGCGCATCCGCCAGGAAGTGGTGCAGATGATCTTCCGGGTGCAG
>RFIO01000432.1 GCA_003695205.1 Deltaproteobacteria bacterium | reverse complement strand
CCTGGCGCATCGCCTTGCTCTTGCCGATCAGGTTGTGGAAGGAGTAGCGGTCGGTCAGCTGCTGGCGCAGCTTGCGGTTCTCACGCCTGAGATCCCGGCGCTCCAGGGCGTTTTTGACGATCAGTCGAATCTCGTCGTTCTTGAACGGTTTGGTGATGTAGTCGTAGGCGCCCAGCTTCATGGCCTCGACAGCCTGCTCGGTGGACGAAAAGGCCGTGATCATGATCACCACGGTATCGGGGGAATGTTCGAGCACATGATTGAGTACCCCGAAGCCGTCCACTCGCGGCATCTGGATGTCCGTAATGACAAGATCAAATCCGGACTGGCGCAGTTTTTCGACACCCTGTCCACCGTCGGCGGCCGTTTCCACCTCGTAGCCTTCCCGGGTCAGCATGATACCCAGGAATTCGCGCAGGCTCTCTTCGTCGTCGACTATCAGGATGCGGTAGGATGGCTCACTCAAGACAGATCTCCCCGATCTAGAAGGTGGCGACAGCTTAGCCCCATTTCATTGTCAGTTCAAGACGGCATCCGGGCCAAAGCGCAAACGGAAACAGGCCCCGCCCAAGCTTCCCCGCTCAATGGAAACATGCCCTCCATGCCCTTCGACGATACTGTGGACCGTGGCCAGACCGAGGCCTGTCCCGCCGGCCTTGGTGGTGAAAAAAGGTTCAAAGATACGCTCCTGCTTGTCATCAGGAACACCGGGACCGCTGTCCTCAACCATGACGTCTCCTGTTTCCGGCACCAGGGATACCCTGATCCTGCCCTCTCCTTCCAGTGCTTCCGCGGCATTGATCAACAGGTCCCATAACGACTGGCGTACCTGGTCGTGGTCGATCAGCATGCGCGTCCCACCCGGACAGCTGATATCAATATTGATATCCCGGAACCGCGCATCGCTGCCGCATGCCTGGACGACCTCGGTGACCAGCTTCGCCATGTCGCAGGCCTCGACCTGCGGCTTGCGCGGCCTGGCGTAGGCGAGAAAGTCGGTCAAAAGGGCGCTGAGCCGGTCAGCCTCGCGCACCACGATACCCATCAGACGACGGTCCTCGTCGGTAACGTGGGCACCTTCCATCAGCAACTGCACGGACCCGCTGATCGACGCAAGAGGATTACGGATTTCGTGGGCCATGGCCGAGGCCAGTCGCCCCACGGCCGCGAGACGGTCGGCGCGACGCAAATCCTCTTCCATCTGCTTGATACGGGTCAGGTCCTGGAAGGAGACCAGCAGCCCGATATCGCGCCCCTGCGGATCGTGAATCGGTGTGGCGGCAAAACCGAGGGTTCTCTCTTCTTCATCGGCGGTACGTATCACCGCCTCGGCGCGGGTGCGGGGACGCATGCCGGCATCGGAATAGACTTCTAACTGCGGGAAAAGACCGCGAACCTCCCGGTTGTAAACCGATTTGAGGTCGTAGCCGGTAATCTGTTCAGCGGCCCGATTGAAGGAGCGGATTCGCCCCAGGGGATTGATGATCATCAGGCCGCTGCCGATATTTTCAAGGATGACGCGGTTGAGAGATTCAAGCTCATCGTAGTCGATTCGCTGTTCCCTGAGGGCCTGTTCACTGCGGCGCCAGCGCTCGGAAAGAGCCGCGCACAGCAGCGCCGTCAGCAGAAACCCCGTGACATGCACGAAAATCGCGTAAAAAGCCTCCCGCCATCCAATGGACGTCGCCAACGCAAGCCCGGGCAGCATCGGCAACCGGCCGAAATACTGCAAATCGATCAGCAGACCGAAGAGGATAGCGGCCAGGGCCGCGACCAGCAGAATGCGTCGTCCGTCAAAAAAAACGCTGCTGGCAATAATGACGAAGACCAGGCTGAACGAAAAAAGGCTCTCGACACCGCCGGTGAAATAAATCAGGAACAGGCAGAAGAGCAGATCCCAACCAAGTTGGGTCAGGGTGAAAAAGCGGAGATTGGCGACACGAGGCAGACTGATCGCCGAGGCAAGACCATGCAGGTAGGCGGCGGCGATAAGACCATACAGGTAGTTCAGGGAAGAGACCGAGACGGTCTCCCCCCTGAACTGAAAGAAGATAGCGCCGCCGAGAAAGACACTGATGGCCAGAAGCCGTATCAGCAGAAACCAGGCGAGCTGTTTTCGGCTGGGTTGAATCGGGGGTTCCGAAGGCGGAACGGCATTCATGTGAGAATCGGATCAGCCCCCGACGGTACCGGCCAGCTTGAAGATCGGCAGGTACATGGCAATAACAAGGCCGCCGACGCTGGTGCCGAGAAACAGCATCAGAAGCGGCTCCATCATCGAGGTCAGGTTGGCCACAGCATCATCGACTTCATCGTCATAGAAATCGGCGATCTTGTTGAGCATGGTGTCGATAGCCCCCGACTGTTCACCGACCGCGATCATCTGGCAGACCATGGGCGGAAAGACACCTGATTTCTCCAGCGGTTCGGCAATGGTCTTGCCCTCGCTG
>RFIO01000431.1 GCA_003695205.1 Deltaproteobacteria bacterium | reverse complement strand
TCCGGTTCCGGATCGGACAGGTAGAGATGGACCAGGTAATTCATCAGGCGGGCAGGACATCCCTCTCCGCGCCGACAGCCCTGGTGATGGCCTGGAGCAGACGCTCGCCGTCGTAGGGCTTGTGCAGGAAGGCGTCCGGAGCTTGCGCGCCCATATGGTCGATGGCCTCCTGCTCGGTGTAGCCGCTGGAAAGAACAACCTTCAGCCGGGGAGCCATCTGCCGCAACCGGGTAAAGACCTCCTCCCCCTTCATACCGGGCATGGTCAGGTCGAGCAGCACCAGGCCGATGCGGTCGAGGTTGCCGCGTGCCAGCTCCAGCCCGGCCTTGCCGTCAGATGCGGTGAGAACGTCGAAGCCGTGGGCTTCGAGCAGCATGCGGCTGGTCCGGGTGACGGTGGCATCATCATCGATGATCAGCACCGTGCCGGCCCGAGATGCCAGGTCGGTATCGGTCCGGCTGGCTGAATCTGACGCGACTGTCAGGTCTTCGTCGCACAGGGGCAGCAGAATTCGGAAGCGGCTGCCCTTGCCGGGCTCGCTGTCGATCAGTATGGTGCCCCTGTGTCCCCGAATGATGCCAAGAACGGCGGCCAGCCCCAGACCGCGGCCGGCGAACTTGCTGGTGAAAAACGGGTCGAAGATGCGGCTTCGGGTTTCGGCGTCCATGCCGATCCCGGTGTCGCTGACTTCGATCAGGGCATAGGGCCCGGGTGCCAGATCCTCTTCAATGACTCCCATGGCCAGAAGAGCCGGATCCGCCTCGATTCTTTCGGTTCGGACCCGGATATGTCCCGACTGCCCTTCCAGGGCGTCCGAGGCGTTGGTGATCAGATTCATGATCACCTGTCTCAGCTGGGTCGTGTCCGCCTTGACCGACACCGGCGCTTCCGAAAGTTCGACCGCAAGTTCGGCGTCCTTGCTGATGACGGTACGCAGCAGTTGACCCATCTCGCTGACAATCTGGTTCAGGTCAACCGGCTCGATGACGAATTTGCCCCGGCCCGAATAGGCGAGCATCTGGGCGGTGAGGTCGGCGGCCCGTTCGGCCGAGCTGATAATCAGCTCGACAGGTTGGGCCAGCGGACTGTCTCCGGGCAGGCGGTTTTTCACCACGTCAGCGCAGCCGAGCACGCCCATGAGCAGGTTGTTGAAGTCGTGAGCGATACCGCCGGCCAAAAGGCCGAGACTTTCCAGCTTCTGTGCCTGTTGCACCTTTTGTTCGAATGCCTGGCGTTCCCGCACCGCACGGTTGCGGCTTGTGACATCAAACAGGGTGGTGACCCCGAGTTCCGTGAGCTGGGTGTGCCCGAAGACGATCTCCCGCTCGCGGCCGTTTTTGCACCGGACCTTCCATTCGCGCAGTTCGATCGGCTGGCCGAAGCGAGTGTTCTTTTCGACCTGGTCGTGCCAGAAGCGTGCAACCTGGGCACGGTAGTTCGGATCGGGGTAGGCGGCTTCGAACCAGTCCTCCATGGTGGGAATATCCTCACGCCGGTAGCCGAGCAGTTCGGTAAACTGGCGGTTGACGTAAATGACTTCCCCTCCCAGCCGGGTCACTCGCATGGGGATGGGGGATGCCTCGATGAGCTTGCGGAAATCGGCGTCACGCTGCTGCAGCCTCGCCTCTGAGTGTCGACGCCGGACGATATTGAACAGCAGCAGACCCAGCAGGCCGGTTTCGGCGAGAATCAGCAGGACCACGGCCCACACCTTGCCGCGGTTCCGGGCCATCCAGTCATCGGGCTGGTTGAGCAGCACCGTTTCCTGCGGCAGTTGATCGGCCTTCAGGCCGAAGCGTCGCATGACCTGCCAGTCGAACATGGGGGTGTTCGGGCTCTGGCTCAGGACCGGCAGATGCCCGGGGTCCGCTCCCCGCAGGATTTCGGCGGCCAGCAGAGCAGCCGTCTCTCCCTGGCGTTCGCCGTTGACGACGAGGCCGCCAAGGGTTCCTTCGCCGATCAGAAAATCCCAAAGGGTCAGTACCGGTCCTGGACTGTTGGAGGCCAGAAAACGCATGCTCTCCTGGTTGCTGAGCAGGTTGCCATGTCGGTCACGCCAGAATCCGAGGTTGACCACAAGGCTGGAATCGGGCAGTTCCCTCAGTGCCTCGGCCAACTCGCTCTGTGTCAGTTCGATCAGAAAGCGATAGTTGATGTCCCGGCCAAGGGCATCCCGCAGTTTCATCGCCTCGCGCAGGTTGAGTCGGCCGGTTGTGGTCGAATCGCTGACGAAGGCGATGGTGCTGTAGTTCGGGAAGAGTCGCCTGGCCAGGCGCAGGGTCCCCAGGATGTCGAAGCGCTCCGGTACCCCGGTGACCTTGTCATGTCTGTTCAGGCGATGTCGTTCCAGGTTGTTGACGCCGCAGAAGACGATGGGAACGCCCGGAAAGAGCTCCCTGCGATACTCAAGGGCGAAGGCGAGGGCATTGTCGTCGCTGGTGAGAATGATGCCCGGGGTTATGCCAGT
This sequence comes from Deltaproteobacteria bacterium, assembly GCA_003695205.1. Taxonomy (GTDB): domain Bacteria; phylum Desulfobacterota; class Desulfuromonadia; order Desulfuromonadales; family Geothermobacteraceae; genus Geothermobacter. The sequence goes on along the minus strand of RFIO01000431.1, from coordinate 3,818 downwards.
GTATTTCCCCTTGAGCAAAGTGGCCATGCGCGGAAATTGCTGGCGTGGCGGAAACCTTTTGCTGTCGAGGTACTCGGTGTAGATGACGGGCGGATCCGGCAGCTGGCTCATTACCTTGCGGATGCCGTGGTCGACGGCCCGGGTCCAGGGAAAATCGGGATGGTAGGAGTGCAGCAGCAGGACGGAACGGTCCGCCGCCTGCCCGGAAACAGGCATCAGCAGCGCCAGAAACAGCAGCAGCGCAAGCCGTTTCATCAATGGGGCGGATGGGGACACGGTTCCCTCCGGATGGTTTCAGAGCGGCATCAATGCCTTGCAGACGTCGACGGCTCCTGCGCCAGCCGCCAGGCTGCTTCCCCCTCTCCGGCCCGGCCGAGACAACCGTCGGCCAGCCGAATGTGTTCTATATCACGCCAGTCGCGTCCGAGCAACAGGGCGCCGGCGGCATCGACTGCCACCGGGTCGAAACCGGCCACAAGGCGTTCGACCGGCGGATTGCATGGCGGTCCGCCGAGATGATGTTCCGCCAGGCCGACGCTGGCATCGATCAGGGCCAGATCGGGCCTGCAGTATCGGTTCAGATCGACGATGGCCTGGTGCACCCTGCGATGGAAAGCCGATTTTTTCCAGTGGCCGCCCTGCTGGTAGAAGCGCGGCGGGGCGCAGCCGATCATGTTCTTCAAGCTCAGGGTGACATCAGCCAGACTGTGCGCCTTGAGGACGGCAAAGGAGATGACGAAGGCGTCCTGCAGGATGGCCGGCAGGTGGAAAACGGGGAAGACAGGGCAGTCGTCCCGGCTCAACTCAACGGTGGGTGCCTCGTTCAGGTCGATCAGTTTCAGGTCGTAGCGATCGGCAAGATCCATGTAGCCGAGATGATCGAAGACCTTGATGGTCGAATTGAGGCGATCTCCCGATCCCTCGGCGATGATAATGCGGGCGTCGGTGTGGTTGCGCAGCCAGCGAACAAGGACCAGGGCCGCCTCGACGGGCAGGGTGACCGGCGGAGGGTCGTCGGTGACCAGGTTCGGCTTGATGATGATGGTCTTCTGGCCGGCCAGCCTCTCCGCGGCACCGATGGCTTCCAGGGCGGGCGGTAGTGACTCACTGAAGCTCTCAAAGGTCTGGATGTGGCAGGATGTCATCTGAGCCTGATCTCCTCGAGCTGAATGCGCCGCCCCCACATCCGGTAGCTTGGAGCCGGCGGGAGAAGTCTTGCCCTGACCCGCACCGGCAGGTTGTGTCGTCTCATTGCGGCGGGCAGACGATCAGGAAGATAGCGGTTGCCCTGACGATCGACCAGGCCGAAGAAGCCGCCCTCGATGCTGACACGCACGACCCGGCCGTCAAAGGAGAATGAGGTGTCTGTTCCCTTTTCGGCGCCGGTCGGATGGCAGGCTACCGGCAGTACGACCAGCAGCGCGGCGACAGACATGAAAGCGCAGACGGCCCGCACGGATCATTCTCCCGGATTGGCACGGTCGCCGGGAACGGTGTTCAGGGCCTGAAGGACCGGCGTGTCCTCGGGCTGTTCCAGTCGCGCGATCAGGGGCTGAATCAGGTCGAAGAAGGCCTGACGGTTCTTTTTTGACACCGGAGCCATTGCCGGCGACTTGATGCGGGTCGGATTGACCGGTTTGCCGTTTTTGTACATGCGGAAGCACAGGTGCGGGCCCGTGGCCAGGCCAGTCTGGCCGACGTAGCCGATGATCTGGCCCTGACGCACCCGACCGCCCTTGCGAATGCCCTTGCCGAACCGGCTCATGTGCAGGTAGAGGGTCTTGTAACTGCTGTTGTGGCGGATTTCGACGAAATTGCCGTTTCCCCTGGTGTAGCCCTTGCGACTGATGGTGCCGTCGCCAACCGCCTTTATCGGGGTGCCGATCGGAGCGGCGTAGTCGATGGCCGGGTGGGCGCGCCAGGTTTTGCGGATCGGGTGATAGCGCTTCCAGGTAAAGCCGCTGGAGATGCGGCTGAATTTGAGCGGCGCCTTGAGAAAGGCCTTGCGTACGCTTTTGCCTGATTCGTCGTAGTAGGAGGGCGGGTTGTCACCATCCTGGAACCAGAAGGCCCGGAACGTCTCACCCCGGTTGCGGAATTCGGCCGCCAGAACGCGTCCGTAACCGGCCGGTTTGCCGTCGCGGAAGCGCTTTTCCACCAGGGCCTGAAAGCTGTCGCCGGTGCGGATATCGAGGATGAAATCGATGTCCCAGGCGAAGATGTCTGCCAGCGCCAGGGCCAGTTCCGGCTGTTCGCCGATGGCGGCGACTGCCTCAAACAGGCTCGATTCGATGGTGCCGCGCACATGGTCGACCTGGATGTCGTAGTCGATGGCGGCCCGCTCGATGGCGAAATCATCCCCCTGTCGCTCGATGATCAGTTGTTCCTCGCTGTCGATGTCGTACTCGAAGCGGCGAACGTCCCCTTCCAGCACGCAAAGACGGTAGGGCTGCCCGGCGCAGATGCGAGACAGGGGAAATATCTTCCTGCTTTTGCTGCTCAATTCAAGGATTTCGGCCGGACTCAGGTAGTCGCCCAGCAGCGAGGTGAGGGTGGCGCCAGGTTCGACCCTGTCCTCGATCACGGTCGGTTCCGGCGGCGGGGGCGGTGCCGGAGCCTTGAGCTCGGTTTCCGGGGCGGTGCGGGCCTCGGTCGGATTGACCACCGGCTCGCGCGTCAGCAGCAGCCCGGCGAGGACCAGCAGGGCCAGAAGCACGCCAAACAGAGGCACGGGCCAGCGGCGCCGGCGGCGGGTCGTACTCTGTCTGGGGGGCTGGAAATCGATGTTCATGGAATTGCTGTCCTGCCGTAGAAATTGCCAAATCAGCTGATGGTAACAGGAAGGTCGTTTGGCTGTCCAGTCAGAGGACCAGGCGGTTGCACGAGGAGGGCAGTTGCGGTAGGTTGCCGGTACCTCAAGGCAAGGAGCCGTATATGCGGGTTGACAGACAGAATATTATCGAAGAATTCAAGCGCCAGGCGGGCATTTCCAGCCCTTCGAAACAGGAAGGTGCCATGGCCCGCTATCTGCGCCAGCGTTTCGTGGCGCTCGGCGGCGAGGTGACCGAGGATGATGCCGGCCGGCAGGTCGGCGGCGAGGTCGGCAACCTGCTGGTACGCCTGCCCGGTACCCGGGCCGGAGAGCCGCTGATGTTCAGTGTTCACATGGATACCGTCGGCCCCTGCGACGGGGTGGAGCCAGTACTCGACGGCGATATCTTTCGCAGCGCCGGGCAGACGGTGCTGGGCGCCGACGACAAGGCCGGCATCGTCGAGCTGATCGAGGCGCTTGAGACGGCGCGAAGGCTCGGTATTGGTCATCCGCCCCTGGAGATCGTCATCACCATCTGCGAGGAGATCGGCCTGGTCGGTGCCAAGCATTTCGATTGCTCGCAGCTCAAGGCCAGACGCGGTTACGCCCTCGACACCAACGGCATCGACCGACTGATTCACCGGGCGCCCGGTGCCAACAGGTTCGAGGCGGTCATCGAGGGGCGGGAGGCCCATGCCGGCATCGCGCCGGAGAAGGGACTTTCCGCCATCGAGGTGGCCGCCCGGGCGATCGCCGCCATGCCGCTGGGTCGTATCGACGTCGAGACCACCGCCAATATCGGTACCATCGAGGGGGGCGTGGCCTGCAATATCGTGCCGCGGCAGGTACGCCTGGTGGGCGAGGCGCGCAGCCACGATGGCGACAAGCTCGAACGCCAGACCGCGGCCATGGTCGCCGCCCTGGAGCAGGCGGCGGCCAGTTCCGAAAAACTCATTGACAACGAGCCGGTGCGGGCCCGGGTTCAGGTCGACATCGAGCCGGATTA
>RFIO01000430.1 GCA_003695205.1 Deltaproteobacteria bacterium | reverse complement strand
GGGCGGTGGCCGGGGCGGGCGTGGTTTGGCCGGCGGCGGGTTCGGCCTTCTGCGGCGCCTTGGCGGCCTCGGGCGTTTCGTTCTTGCAGCCGGCGGTGAGCAGCAGGGCCAGCAGGCCGACGAGCAGGATCAGGGTCTGTCTTTTCACAGTGGAGCCTCCAGTGATTTTGGGTGGGCCCGGCCGTCTGGGCCGGGCGGAAAGTTAAACAGGGGCAAATTTATCATGTTCTTTGGTCACCGGACAAGGTGACTGCGTTGCGGCCGTCCGGCCGCAGGCCGAGGTCATTTCATGCAACTCGCGGGCCAGTTTCCCGGTCAGACAGCCGTCGGGCAGGCGCCAGGTCCAGTTGCCCCCGGGTCGGCCGGGCCTGTTCATCCGTGCCTCGGAGCCGAGTCCCAGCAGGTCCTGGACCGGCAGGATGCTGATAATGCCGACGCTGGTCAGGGCCTGGCTGATCAATTCCCGGCAGACCTCCGACTCGGAAACCTTGAGGTGCCCGAGAACCTTTTGTCTTTGCCCGGCGTCCAGACCTTGCCACCAGCCCAGGCAGGTGTCGTTGTCGTGCGTACCTGTGTAGATGACCGAATCGACGGTATGGTTTTCGGGCAGGTAGGGGTTGTCGGGACCTGAATCGAAGGCGAACTGCAGGATGCGCATGCCGGGCAGCCGCCAGCGCCGGCGCAGTTCGACCACGTCATCTGTGATCACGCCGAGATCCTCGGCAACCAGGGGAAGCTCGCCGCATTCGTTCTGCAACGCGGCCAGCAGGGCATCACCGGGCGAGTCCTCCCAGTGCCCACCGCGGGCGTCGGGAGCGTCGGCAGGGATGGCCCAGCAGGCCGCCAGGGCGCGGAAGTGATCGACGCGAACCAGGTCGAACAGGCCCAATGTCTGGCGCACCCGTGTTCGCCACCAGCCGAAGTCCTGCTCGAGGTGTCGCTGCCAGCAGTAGAGGGGATTGCCCCAGAGCTGTCCTGTGGCGCTGAAATAATCGGGGGGAACGCCCGCGACGACTTCCGGCCGACCCTGCCCGTCGAGCCGGAAAAGATCCCGATGGCACCAGGTGTCAGCGCTGTCGTGGGCGATGTAGATCGGCAGATCGCCGAACAGGAGGATGTTCTTTTCGGCGGCTGCGCTTCTGAGCCGTTGCCACTGCCTGAAAAAGACGAACTGTTCGTATTTCAGTTCGGCGATCCGCGTTGCCAGCCGGGCGCGCCACAGCTCAAGGGTCTGTTGTTCGCGGTCTCGCAGGCCCGTCGGCCACCGATCCCAGGAGCGGTAGCCGAAGGTTTCACGCAATGCCTGGAACAGAACATAGTCATCGAGCCAGCCGGCCTGTTCGGCGCAGAAGTTCTCCAATTCCGCCTGGCGCGACCAGTTTGCCCGGTTCTGAAACCGTCGGGCGGCAAGTGGCAGCAGTTCCCTCCGGCAGCGCCTGGCGTAATCGTAGTCGGTCGCGGCCACGTCCCGGCGCCAGGGCGCAACGTCCTCATCCAGCAGGTCGCCGTCGGCGACCAGACCGTCGATGTCGATGAACAGGGGGTTGCCGGCGAAGGTGGAGCAGGCGCTGTACGGAGAATTGCCGTAGCCGGTCGGATGGATGGGCAAAATCTGCCAGATGCTCTGGCCGGCTTCGCGCAGAAAGTCAAGGAAGGCCAGCGCCGACCGGCCCATGTCCCCGATGCCGTAGGGGGCGGGCAGAGAACTCAGATGCAGCAGCAGGCCGGAGCGCCGTCGGTCGAAAACGGACATGGTCCCTCCAGAAAGGGGGTTCGCCGGGGCAGCAAGGTTATGCTACAGATTGCCAGAATGCCGGCCATGTGACAAACTGAATCAGCACTCATCCAACCGGGACGGGCCGATGCTCAAGATTGCCTTTCTGCGGAACATCCTGATCATAGCACTGTTGCTGGTTACCGTCCTGCCCTTCTACCAGGTGCTGGTGCTGCAGCCCGCCTACCAGCATCTCCAGTTCCAGGAAATCGAGGAGGAGGCCGTCCGGCAGGTCGCCTTTCTGGTGCGTTCCCTCGACCTTGAAGGCCGTCGCCTCGACCGTTCCCGCATCAGCTCCGATGTCCTGCGCATGATCGGCCTGGCCATGGAGGACCGCCGCCTGATCAAACTGCGGATTTTTTCTCCCGCGGGAGAGATTGTCTATTCTTCGCGGCCGGACGAGATTGGTCGGATCAATCGCCGGCTCTATTTCATCCAGCAGGTCGCGCGCGGCAAGACCTACTCAAAGGTTGTTCGCAGCAATCAGCGCAGCGCCGACGGCCAGATCATCAGGCAGGACGTGGTCGAAACCTATGTGCCGGTCATGACGGCCGACGGCTTCGGCGGCGCAATCGAGGTCTACTTCGACGTCACTGAAAGCTGGCAGCGGCTCCGGAAGCTGACGCTGCATTCGCAGGTTGTCCTGATCGGGCTCGCGCTCGGCCTGCTGGTCATCATCCTGATGCTGCTGGGGCGGGCCAGCCGCTTCTGGCGTGATCGCCAGCTGGCAGAGGAGGAGCTGAAACAGAGCCACCAGGAACTGGAAGCCCGGGTTCAGGAACGCACCGGGCAGCTGCTGCTGGCCAACCAGCAACTGGCCGAGGAAGTGGCCGAGAGATCCCGCGCCCAGGCCGCCCTGCGCCAGGCGCTCGATGAGGCCGAGTCCGAACGGGACAAGATCGACGGTATCCTCGAATCTGTGGCTGACGGCCTGCTGGTGGTCGACGGCCGGCGTCGCCTGGTCCATTTCAACAGGCCGGCGGAAGAGATCTTTTCCCTCTCATCCGGTTCAACCCTCGGGATGAAACTGGAGGAGGTCCTGCCCGATACCCGCCTGCTCTCCCCGCTGCTCGAGTGTCTCAACAGCACCACCGGCACGGGACAGTTCGACTTTGTCCGCCCCGACCCCGGTCGCACCGGCCACCAGTTGACCTATCAGGCGCGTTGCGCCCCCCTGCGCAGCCGCCAGGGAGAGACGTCGGGACACATCATACTGGTGCAGGACGTTTCGCGGGAGCGCGAGCTCGAGCGGATGAAGAGTGAGTTTCTCGCCATGGCGGCGCACGAACTGCATACGCCGATCACGACCATCATGGGCTACTCGGAACTGCTCGGCAGCCGTCCCCTCGACGAATTTTCCGAAGCCCAGCGCAAGGAGTTCATCGGCTACATTTACGGCAAGGCCGAGGCCCTGGCACGCATGGTCGACGACCTGCTCGACATCGCCCGGCGCGAAGCCGGCTACCAGCTTGACCTGCGTCTGGAGGATGTCGATGTCGTCCTGCTGGTAAGGGCCTTTGTCGCCGCTCATCCGGTCGACGAGGAGCACAGCTACAACCTGCGGCTGCCCGAGCAGCCTCTCCAATGGCGGCTGGACCGAGTGCGGTTCGAGCAGCTGCTTGGCAACCTGATCAGCAACGCGGTCAAATATTCCCCCAGGGGTGGAGATATCGATATTGGTCTGGCCGTGCGCGACAATGAGCTGGAGTTGGTCGTCGCGGACCGGGGTATCGGCATGGACGAGGAGGTGCGAGACCGCATTTTTGAGCGGTTTTACCGGGCCGATACCTCCACGACTGCGGTTTCGGGGGCCGGTCTCGGGATGAGTGTGGCGCTGATGGTGGTCGAGGCCCATGGCGGGCGTATCGATGTCGAAAGTGAAAAGGGGCAGGGAACGCGGGTCATCGTCCGTTTGCCGGCATCCGTCGGGGATTGACCGGAATCCGCACCTGCT
>RFIO01000429.1 GCA_003695205.1 Deltaproteobacteria bacterium | reverse complement strand
CTACCTGGGGGCTGGTCCGAAAGTTGACAGCGAGACCCTGAGGGTGCCGCGCCCGGATGTTCCGGCCGAGGGGGCGCTGGTCTTCGCCGACCGCAAGGTGGCGCTGATGCGGCGCGGGGAGGAGACCTTCGCTCTGAGCCTGGTCTGCACCCATCTCGGCTGCACGGTGAAAGTCCTGCCGGACGGCCTGGCCTGCCCCTGCCACGGCAGCCGTTTCGACCTGACCGGGGCGGTGGTCAGCGGGCCGGCCCCGCGTGCGCTTGAGCGCCTGCCGTTGCGGGTCGGTGCCGACGAAATAACCGTCAGCCTCAAGCCGGGAGCCTGACATGGTCAAGGACTTCATCCTCCACCTCTTTCCGCGCGTGGTGCGCAGAAACGATTTGCGCCTCGGCTATACCTACTGCCTCGGCGGTATGGCCCTGACCGTGCTGCTGGTCCTGCTTGGCAGCGGCTTTCTGCTCCTGTTCCACTACCAGCCAAGCCCGGAGCACGCCTACGCGTCGATTCTTCACCTGGAAACCCGGGTCCCCGGCGGCCTCTTCCTGCGTCGCCTGCACCACATGTCGAGTTATGCCTACCTGGTACTCCTCTTTCTCCACTCGTTGCGCGTGGTGCTGACCGGTGCCTACCGCAAGCCGCGTGAATTGAACTGGCTCATCGGCTGCGGCCTGTTGTTCCTCTCGCTGTTCGCCGGCTACACCGGTTACCTGCTGCCGATGGATCAACTCGCCTACTGGGCGACCGAGACCGGCATGAGCCTGTTGCGTGAAATTCCCCTGGTCGGCCCAGTCCTGCACGCTTTTCTGGTCCCTGATGCCGTTGGTGAAACCTTCTCGCTGCTGCGCTACTACGTGCTGCATATCCTGGTGATTCCGGTCTGCATCGCCATTTTGGCGTCACTGCATTTCTACCGCATCCGCAAGGACAAGGGGGTTTTGCCCTACCTATGAGCGATTACGTCCCCAGTTCACCGGTTTTCTTCCGCCTGATCAAGCGAACCGTCGTGGTGGTCCTTCTGGTTCTACTATTGGGTGTGCTGCTGGTACCGGCGCCCCTGCTGCCCCCCGCCGACCCGGCTCAGCCGCCCAACCCGGCCAAGGCGGCCTGGTTTCTGATCTGGATCCAGGAAGTGCTCAGCTATTCGACCCGCACCATCTACCTGGTGATCGCTGCGGCGTTCGTCTTCCTGGCCCTTCCCTGGTGGGGCGGACGCCTGCCCCTTGAGCGGGCCCGCTGGTTCCCCTCGGGGCAGTGGTGGGCAACGTTTTTTACCCTTGCTGGCGCTGTCATACTTGTGGCGCTGACCCTGATTGCATGGTTTCTGCGCGGACCCAACTGGTCGTTGCCCTGGTAGTCGCCTGGCTGGTGTGCGGGATGCTGCCGGCAAAAGTCGGCGCTGACTACAATGGCTGCCTCACCTGCCACCAGCCGCACGGCCTCGGGGAGGGCTGTACCTGGTGCCACGCCGGCAACCCGGCGACCGACCGGAAAGAAATCGGCCATGATAGATTGATCGCAGGGCGTTTTGCCGGTTTTCGCGATGCGGCGGATGCCCGAGTAGCGCGTGGCCGCCAACGGGTCAAGGATCTCGGCTGCCGGCGCTGTCACCGGATCGAAGGGAAGGGGACGCGCCTCGCCACGGACCTTGACCAGCTTGCCGAACGGGTAACGGCGACCATGCGCGAAGAGGCGCTGCAGACGCCGGCGCTCTTTATGCCTGACTTTCATCTGGGGGAGGAGCAGCGCGCGGAAATCGTCAGCTACCTGCTGCACGCGCGCCTGCAAGTGGAACCCCTGCCGGTTCCACCTCAGGTGGTTCATTTCACCGGTGCTCAGCGCAGGGAGCTGGTATTCGAAAAGCAGTGCGGTCGTTGCCACATGCTCCTTTCGATTCACTGGGGAGGCATCGGCCAGGGGCGCAGCGCCCCCAATCTCTCCGGGTTGTTCAGCCCTTTCTATCCTGTGCCGCCAAAGGAAGGCGAAAACTGGAATGCCACCACCCTTGAACGCTGGCTGAAAAATCCGCGCAGCGAGCGAAAACTTGCGCTGATGCCGCCGATTGCACTCAAAAAAGAGGAGTTGTCCACCCTGGTTGAGGAGATGGCCTGGCAGACCGGCGGCGACAGCCCTGTTCAATGATCATGATGGGCGTGATCCGGAGTGCCGGCATGGTCGTGCTCATGCTCCTGGTGTGGCGGTCGGGTCAGGCAGACCCCGCCCTCGAACTGCAGGGTGACGTGGGTGATGCCGAAGCGCTCAAGCAGCATCTGCTCGATGTGTGCGGCAATCGGTTCGGTTTCGCGCAGGGTTTCGCACT
>RFIO01000428.1 GCA_003695205.1 Deltaproteobacteria bacterium | reverse complement strand
TCCATTGCATCTCTTGTTCATCCTCTTCTTTCTGGTGGTGCCTCCCCCAGGGCCTGTTTTGGCACAGGCCGTCGAATCGCCTCGAAATATCATCCTGATGATCGGCGACGGCATGGGCTTCGAGCATCTGAAAACCGCCGGATACGTCGACAACCAGGGCCGCATGACGCCTCCTTTCACCTGTTTTCCGGTGCAGGTGCAAATGAAGACCGGCTCCCTGGGCGACCGGAACGACAGCCCCGCTCCGGGCAGCGTCACCGATTCGGCGGCGTCGGCCACGGCCCTGGCCACGGGTCACAAGACCTTCAACGGTATCCTCGGCATGGCACCTGACCGGGACGGCCGGCTGCACCCTGTGATCAATCTCATGGAGGCGGCGGAACAGACCGGCCGCAGCACCGGCGTGGTCACCAGCGTCCCCTTCAGCCACGCCACCCCGGCCGCTTTCGCCGCGCACGTTGCCGACCGGGAAGACTATGGCAGCATCGCCCGGCAGATGCTCACCACATCCGGCCTTGATGTCATCGCCGGAGCAGGGCACCCCCGTTTCGACGACAATGGCCAACGACTCAGACTGCGCGTCTCGTACCGCTATGTCGGCGGCAGGAATCTCTGGGGGGAACTTGCCGGGGGCCGGCTCGGCAATGACGCCGACGGCGATGGCATTTTCGACCCCTGGACCCTGGTCGACAGCACCGAAACCATCCGCAACCTGGCCGATGCCCTGACACCAAAACGGCTGCTGCTGCTCGCGCCGGCCGCCTCGACCCTGCAACAGAAACGCTCCGGCCCGGCCGGGGTACCCGCCGATGCCGTCTCCTTTTCCCGGGACATGCCGACGCTGGCAGACCTGAGCCGGGCCGCCATCAATCGCCTCGATGACGATCCGGATGGCTTCGTGCTCATGATCGAAGGGGGCGCCATCGACTGGGCCGGGCACGCCAACCAGACCGGTCGCATGATCGAGGAACTGGACGACTTCGCCCGAACCGTCGCCCTGGTCGAGCGTCTGATCACCGACCGGCTCGGCTGGGACCGCACCCTGCTGCTGATCACCGCCGATCATGAAACCGGCGGCTTGAGCGACGGCACATGGACAAGTCACAAGCACACCGGAACTCCCGTTCCTCTGCTGGCGCGCGGCAAAGGGGCCGAATCCCTGCCAACTTTGGCGGATGCAGCCACAGGCCTGGTCGACAACGCCGCGCTGGGGCGCTGGCTGCTGCAACGGATAATGGAACGACCTTCAAACCAGGAGTCAAGGCATGAATGAGTCAGACTGGCCACCCGCACCGCCTGCCGACCTGAGTCCGGAGCAGATTCGCGCCGCTGTCGACTGGGCCATCCGGTCGCGCCGCAGCGTGCGTGCCTTTCGGCCCGATCCGGTCCCGCGCGCAGTCATCGAAGAGATCCTCGAGGTTGCCGCCCGGGCCCCGAGCGGCGTCAACACCCAGCCCTGGCAGGTCTGGGTGGTGACCGGCGCAACCCGCCGCAAAATCGCCGATGCCATTATGGCCGCCTTCGATGACCCGGACAGGGAGACAAAGTACCGCGCCGAGTACAGCTACTATCCGGAGAGCTGGACCGAACCCTACCTGTCGCGCCGACGCAAGATCGGCTGGGATCTGTACGGTCTTCTGGGAATCGGCAAAAGGGACAAGGAAAAGATGCACGCCCAGCACCGGCGCAACTTCGATTTTTTCGGCGCGCCGGTCGGCCTGTTTCTCACCATGGACCGCATCCTGGCACAGGGGAGCTGGCTCGACTGCGGCATGTTCCTGCAGAATCTCATGACCGCCGCGCGCGGCCGTGGCCTGGACACCTGCCCTCAGGCGGCATTTATCCATTTCCATAGTATTATAAGAGAATTTCTTGGAATTCCGGATGGGCAGATTCTTTTGTGTGGACTGAGCCTCGGCTACGCCGACGACGAGGCAACCGAAAACCGGCTGGTCACCCGGCGGGAACCCGTGGAGGGCTTCGCCCGCTTTTTCGACTGAATTTTCATGAATTTTTTTCTCCCGATCGTTGCACGTCATGATAAAAGCGTTAACATTGAAACACTTTCATCATGTTGACATCGGCCACATCCGCCGTTGCTACCGCAGAGGAGGAAAATCATGCGTGCCGCCCTGTCCGTCCTGCTGGTGCTGGCCCTGTTGCTGGCCACCGCCCCGGTCGGCGCCGAGACCTTCGGCGTCAAGAAGAAACGCCCGCGCCTGAGCGAATTCGGCAACGTCACCCTGGACAACCAGTCGACGGCCAACAACCAGGCTCCGGTGGTTTTCCCGCACTGGTTCCACCGCTCCCGCTACACCTGTCGGGTCTGCCACGTCGACCTCGGCTTCGCCATGCGCGCCGGCGCCACAGGCATCACCGAAGCCGACATTCGCGCCGGCTTTTACTGTGGCGCCTGCCACAACGGCCGCACCGCCTTCGCGCCGGTCGGCACCGACCCGGACGGTAACGAGGTCAAAACCTGCGATCCCTGCCATTCGGTCGGTCGCCAGGTCAACTTCAAGCACGATTTCCGCGCGTTCCGCCGTTCCATGCCGCCGGAGCGTTTCGGCAACGGTATCGACTGGATCGAGGCCGAGGAGGAAGGCAAGGTCAAACTGGCCGACTACGTCGAGGGTTTCTCGGTCCGGCACGCCGAACTGAAGACTCCCAAAGATCTGGAACTGGCCGGCAAGGAAGCCAAGATGCCTGACATCATCTTCTCGCACCGCAAGCACGCCATCTGGAACGGCTGCGAATCCTGCCACCCGGACATCTTCCCGGTGCGCACGGGGTCGGTCCCCTACAGCATGCAGGAGATCTTCGACGGCCGCTGGTGCGGCGTCTGCCATGACAAGGTGGCCTTCCCCAACATCGATTGCCAGCGCTGTCACAGCAAACCGGTCTATTGACAATGATGCGCATGGCTCTCGTCCTTTGTTGCCTGCTGCTTGCGGCCACCCTTGCTCGTGCTGCCTTCTACCAGCTGCCGCCGCAGCCGCCTCAGAACCGCTACGGCGACCTGCTGCTCGACCGCGTCTCCAGCGCGGCCGGGCAGAAGCCGGTCTTTTTCTCGCACTTCACTCATCGCCTGCGCGACACCTGCCGGGTCTGTCATTTCGAGCTCGGCTTTGCCATGAAGCAGGGAGAAACAGAGATCACCGAGGAAGCCAACCGGGAAGGGATGTACTGCGGGGCCTGTCATGACGGTCTGATGGCCTTCGGTCACAACAAAGGACACTGTGACCGCTGCCACACCGGCGACGCCCAGATTGACATGGAGACCTTCGGGCAGATCCGCCAACAGCTTCCCCCCTCCCCCTGGGGCAACGGCATCGACTGGAGCCGAACCCTGGACGCGGGCCTGATCGCGCCTCGCTACAGCCTGTATCATCCGGAGGAACAGCCCATGGGGTACGACAAGCGGCTGGAACTGAGCGCCAACTGGTCGATGGTGCCGCCGGCGGTCTTCGACCACAAAAGCCACGGCCGCTGGCTCGACTGTAACAACTGCCACCCGGACGTGTTCAACATCCGCAAGAAAACCACGGCGCATTTCGAAATGCGCTATATCCTCGAAGGAAAGTTCTGCGGCTACTGTCACGGCAAGGTCGCCCTGCCGCTCGATGACTGCAACACCTGCCACCCGGGAATCAAGATGCGATGAAAACGCCAACCCTGCCGGTCTTAATCAGTCTTGTCCTGACCCTGACAACCCCTGCCTGGGCAGCCCCCCAAAAACCTCCGGCCGAACTGCAGCAGCTGCTGGCCGACTGTAGCGCCGCCGCCAGCCTGCCTGCCGAACAGCTGCCGCAGCTGGCTGAGCGCCTTCAGGTCTGGCAACAGAAACTTGAGCAGGAAGCCGGGCCCGCCGCCAAGCTCTGGCGCTTTCGCCTCAATCAGTGCCGGGGATTCGTCGATTACCGGCTCAAGACTGAACAACCCAAAAGCAAACAGTGAGCGACCTGCTGTTTGTCTACAATACCCTGAGGCGGGCCAGTGGACACCCGATGGGTTTACTCCTGGAACAACAGGCTGCCTGGCCAGCCCGTCCACGCTCGGGGTGAGGCTGTTCAGTGGTGCTGATCATCCGGGCACCACCTTGTCTGTTTATCCGGATTGAAGAATAACTAGCGATTAACATATGATAAAAATCCGGGACAGCTGCGAAAGATGCAGCCCCGTTTTTCTCGTCTCAAAGGAGGATACTGCCGGCGGTCCACAAGCCTGCCTGACCGGTGGACCACCCGGACAGCCCGGTGCCGGTTTTCCAATCACCCGGTTCGTGACCTGCCGACCCACCCCGGGGGTGATTTCTTCGCCGATGAGCCGTCATGACAAAGCCCCGGCCGCCACACAGGCAACCGGGGCTTGCAGAACAGATGGATAGCTACCGGCAGGATTATTCCTCACACAGGACCGTTCCTGCAACCTGCTCGGCGAATTTGCGGCAGGCGTCGACATTCTCCTCGGTCGGAGAGAACCGGAAGGTCAATCCCTCGGCCGCGAGCTTGAACTTGAGCCCCCTTAGGCGCTCCTCGACCATCTTGACCGCTTCGCCGCTCCAGCCGTAACTGCCGAACACCGCCGCCAACTTGGCCTTGGGAGTCACAGAGGAAATGAGAGCCAGGGCGTGCCAGATATGCGGCGGCGCATCACGCTGAATGGTCGGGGTGCCAATCAAAAGCACGTCCGCCTCCTCCAAGGCGTTGCGGTAGTCGTCATCGCGCATCTGGGACACCATGAGGATCTGGACATCGAGCCCCTGTTTCTGCAGCTCTTCGGCAATGACATCGGCCATGGCCCGGGTGTTGCCGTGGCTCGACAGCACCGCCATCAGCGCCTTGGGCCGCTCGGTGGTCGGAGCCGGGGCAGCCCAGCGCTTGTAGGCGGTAATGGCGCCCCGGCCGCCCTGCCGCCGGATCGGCCCGTGTGACGGGCAGACCATGTCGATCTCCAGGTCTTCAACCTTGGCGACGGCATCACGGATCTTGTCCTTGAAGGGACGCATGATGCAATCAAAGTAGAAGAAGAAATCGTAGGAGAAATCGGCGATTTCGTCATCGAACAGCCTGTTCGGGCAGTAGTGGGCTCCGAAAGCGTCACAGGGGAAGAGCACCTTCTCCTCCACCAGGTAGGTGAACATGGTGTCGGGCCAGTGCAGGTATGGCGCGAGAATGAAACGCAGGGTCCTGCCACCCAGATCGACCTCCTCCCCTTCGGTCACCACGTGGCTGTTGAAGGGGCGGTTGAGCAGCTGACGCAGGAAATTTTCGCCCGCCTTGGTGCAGAACACCTCGATATCCGGGTTCTTCTCGATCAGGGAGACAACCGCGCCGGAATGGTCCGGTTCGGTATGGTTGACCACCACCATGTCGATCTTTTCCGGGGCGACATGCTCCGACAGCTTGGCCAGGAACTCGTCGGTGAAGGGAGCCTTGACCGTGTCAATGACGGCGGTCTTTTTGCTGCCGCGCACCAGGTAGGAATTGTAGGTGGTCCCGTTGTGGGTCGGAAAGAGATCGTCGAAAACCTTCAGGTCGGGATGACGGACGCCAACCCAGTCGACACCGTTGCAGACAGCGACACTGTGATCCATGGAACGCAATTCTCCTTGAAAAAGAATGACAAATCCGGTCAACTATAACGGACTTGCCACCTGCT
>RFIO01000427.1 GCA_003695205.1 Deltaproteobacteria bacterium | reverse complement strand
TTTTCGCGGATCATCAACTGGTTGCAGAGCAGCGAGAGGTGCTGGGCAAAGATACTCACCAGCCGCACCACCGACTCGTATTGCTGTCTGGTCAGCACCTTGCTCTGATACCAGGCCTCCTCGGCCTCCTTCAGGTCCACCTTCAAGCCCCAGTCGATGAGTTGCCGCGCCACCCGGCTGAAGCGCTCGGGCGTCGGCTCGGTCAGGCCGGCCTGGCCGGTCTGCAGGTACCCGATCACCTCCTGCCCCATCTTCACCGGCACGGCCGTGTCGCACAGGCCGGCGAAACAGGTCACCGTGTTGGCTTCGCCGTTGGCGCAGCCCTGCACCAGGGCTTCCTGGGTCTCCAGGCAGGCTGCGCAGGTCTTGTTGGCCTTGGCCATGAGCTGGCAGAAGGGATTCTCATTGCGCCGGCCGGCCTGCACCAGGTTCCACACCTCCCGCGGCCGAAAGGCCAGCGGCAGGCCGGTGGTCTCATTGAAGGCCTTCTCGTAATCCTTGAAGATCTGCGAGTTGGACAGGCGCTGCACCAGTTCCCGGTTGGCTCTCACGTCGGTGTTCATGGGGACGGCATCTTCAGTTTTGCTAATGTTCATGGTGGCAAAAACAGGACAAGCTTTCGCAATAAGTGGCGCGAGCCGGACGAAGCGACCCGCTAGTGTGAGCCAATGATTGAGTCGTCTTCCAACGCCACGCTTCATCCGTTGCTCCGCGGATTGAAGCCGGCTTGGCTGGCGGCCATCGGCGAATGTTCAGTCCAATCCAGTTACAAGCCCGGCGACTACCTTTTCCGGGCCGGCGACACCGCCACCCGGCTCTACCTGGTGCAGAGCGGTCATGTGGGCATCGAACTGGGAATGGAGAACAGTCGGACATCTCAGGTGGCGGTAATGGGCCCCGGCGACCTGATCGCCTGCCCCTGCTCCGGCCGGACCGGCACCTGGCGGTTCAGCGCGCCAGCCTTTGACCACGTGAGTTGCCAGAGCATCCTGGTCAAACGCCTCCGAAACCTCTGCAACACCGACCGCGAACTGGCCTGCGAAATCAGCCAGCGCATCATCTGCGCCCTGGTG
>RFIO01000426.1 GCA_003695205.1 Deltaproteobacteria bacterium | reverse complement strand
GGGACAGGGGATGCGGCAGGCAAGGCGTTCTTCATCGTCAAGGCCGGAGACCCTGACCGCCAGGCGGTTGAGCTGGTCGCGCATGCGTTCCAGTTGGCCTGTGCTCTGGTGCCGGTACAGGTGCCTGGCCAGCAGGTCGGCCTCCGGTTCGAGGATGGCGACATTCACCTGGCAGCAGCTGCCGCACCCGGGGCCACAGGCGATGGCGTCGAGGTTGAAGGCCCAGCGGGCTGCCGCCTGATCCGCCAGGTCAATGACAACGGATGCCGCGCGGTGACTCTCATTCGGGTGGGCTGTCAGTTCAGCAAGAGCGCTGTTCGTACAGTGCCGGCGAAAGGTTGCGATATCGAACCCGTCACTGGTCATGGCGCCCCTGTTTCAGTGGTCGCGGGTCAGTTTTCGCACCCGGGTCAGCTCCGTGGCGATGGCATCCTTGTGCAGGGCGGTGGCATCGGCATTGGCTTCGTAGACCCGGCGGGCGTTGAGGTCGATGCTGCGCGCTGCCTGCCGGCGCAGGCTATCTTCCAGCAGCGCCTCCTTCTTCAGCGCCAGTTCCAGAGCCTGCTGGTCGGTCAGGTCGCCGGACATGTCCGCGTCGAGGTGGTCGAGCCAGGCGACGCTGTGGCTTTCCGAGAAGAGTTCGGCGGGATCGATGTCTTCGCCGAGATAGATCTGGCAGAAGGATTCGAGGTGCTGGCGCTCCTCGGCGGCCAGCCTTTCGAACAGGGAACGAACACGCCCGTCAGAGGCCTGACGGGCGGCTCGCAGGTAGAAGTACATGGCGTCGCGTTCGGCCAGCAGGGCCGTGCGGATCGCCTCCTGAACGGGGGAGTGGGACAAGGCCTATTCGCGCACGAAGGTGTCCATGTCCGATTCGTGTACCATGCCCATCAGACGGGCGTATTCCGACTCTATCAGCTGATAATGGCCGTCGGTCGACTCGACGTTCTTCATGAAGACTGCCTTGACCTCAGGGTCGTCGAACTTGTCAGCCATCTTCTTCAGATGCTCGGCCAGGGATTTTTCCTTTTCCAGGGCCAGTTCCATCGCCCTGCGGTCATCGAAATTTTCGAACAGTTCCTTCTCCAGGTCGGTAAGCCAGTCGCCCCCGGTCGGCTCCTGGTCCATCAGGGTGTCGAAATCGGGCAGGTCATCACCGGTATAGAGGTCGAAGAACATCTTGGCGTGGTCGCGCTCTTCGCGGGCCAGCAGTTCGAAGGTCTTGCGGGCCTGATCGTTTTTCATGTGTCTGGCCCCGAGGCGGTAGTAGTCCATGGCGCTCTTCTCGGTCATGATCGAGCGCCGGATGGCGTCCTGAACAGTCAGATTTTCCATGTGCATCTCTCCTGAAAAT
>RFIO01000425.1 GCA_003695205.1 Deltaproteobacteria bacterium | reverse complement strand
GGAGCTGGCCAATCAGGAACTGGCCGAGATTCACCTGTCGAGCGAGCACCTGGTTGTGGAACTGAAGCAGGCGCGTGAGCGCAGCGACCGCCTTGCCGGCGAGTTGCGCAACGCCAACGCCAAATTGCGGGAACTGGTCCTCAGGGACGGCCTGACCGGGCTGTACAATCACCGCTATTTTCAGGAGATGGTCGACCACGAGATCGAACGGGTGCGGCGTTACGGCGGCTGTTTTTCCCTGCTGATGTTTGACCTGGATCACTTCAAGCAGGTCAACGACCGCTACGGCCATCCGGTCGGCGATGTCGTGCTGAAAAACATCGCCGAAACCACAATCAGCGCGGTGCGGGCTTCGGATATCGTGGCGCGCTACGGCGGCGAGGAGTTTGCTGTCATCCTGCCCCATGCCGATTGTGCCGGTCTGCGGGTCTTTGCCGAACGGCTGCGGCGTGCCATCGAGCACCTGCATACGGACATCGATGGAGAAAAGCTCAGGGTTACCATCAGTCTCGGTGGCACGACATTCGAGGCGGGCAGTTCCCATCTTGACAAGTTGACCGTTATCGACACTGCTGACCGCGCCCTCTACCAGTCGAAGGCACTGGGTCGCAACCGGGTGACCATCTTCCCCCTGGAGGGGACCCGGCGCAAGGATTGAGCAACAGTTGTCCGCCGAAAGCGGGATAGCTGTTTCATATGGGACCGGTCAGTTGACCGGTCCTTTTTATTTGCGCCAGAAGGTGGGGAAGACCAGCACGAGGACTGTGAATATTTCCAGTCGGCCGAGCAGCATGCACAAGGTGAGGACCAGTTTGCCGAAGGCGGTAATGTGGGCGTAGTTGTCGACGGGGCCGACGCTGCCAAGACCCGGACCGATGTTGCCAAGGGTGGCGGCGACCGACATGGCGGCGGAGACGAGGTCGAGGCCGGTGGCCGCCATGATGGCTGAAGCGATGGCAAAGATGCCGATGTAGAGGGCAAAAAAACCAAGAATCGACTGCATGACCTCGGGATTGACCGGCTGCCCGGAGAATTTGACCAGACGAACGGCGCGCGGATGGATCAGGCGGAACAGTTGCACCTGCGCGTGCCGGAACAGCAGCAGCAGGCGCATGACCTTGATGCCGCCACCGGTCGAACCGGCACAGCCACCGATGAACATCAGCAGGGCCAGCAGTAGCTGCGCCACGGGTGACCACTGTTCGAAATCGGTGGTGCCGAAGCCGGTGGTTGTCAGGATCGAGACCGCCTGAAAAGCGCTGTAGCGCAGGTTTTCGAACAGGCTGGCATAGACCCGGCCCTGGTTGGCCAGCACCAGGACCAGCGTTGCCCCGAGGGTAATGCCGAGGTAGCAGCGCAGCTCCTCGTTTTTCCAGGCATCGCGCCAGCGTCCTCGCAGGGCGTGGTAGTGCAGGCTGAAATTGACCCCGGCCAGGAACATGAACAGGGTCACCACCCAGTCGATATAGCCGCTGCCGAAGGCGCCGACCGAGGCGTTGCGGGTGGAGAAACCGCCTGTCGCCAGGGTGGCAAAAGCGTGGCACAGCGCCTCGTAGAGGTTCATGCCGCCCAGCATCAGCAGCAGGGTCTCGACCATGGTCAGCAGCACGTAGACGCCCCAGAGCAGCTTGGCAGTATCCTGAATGCGCGGCTTCAGGCGATCTGCGGTCGGCCCGGGAACTTCGGCCTTGAACAGCTGCATGCCGCCGATCCCCAACATCGGCAGGATCGCCAGCGACAGGACGATGATCCCCATGCCGCCCAGCCAGTGGGTCAGGGCACGCCAGAGCAGGATACTCTGCGGCAGGCTTTCGATATCGGTAAGGATGGTCGCCCCGGTTGTGGTGAAGCCGCTCATGGTTTCGAAGACGGCGTCAACCGGGTGGGCGATGGAGCCGCTGAGCAGGAAGGGAAGGGCGCCGAACAGGGAAAAGAAGACCCAGGCCAGAGTGACGACAGCGAACCCCTCGCGCAGCGACAGGTCGTTACCGGAGCGGAAACCGAAAAAGAGTCCTGCCCCTGTGATCGCCGACAGCAGCGCCGACAGTACCAGCGCCCCCAAGGCCCCGTCACCGAACCAGAGGGAGAAGGGTGCCGGAACCAGCAGCGTTCCCCCGAGGAAGATCAGCAGCGCGCCGAGCAGGCGCAGGGTCAGGCGGATATTCATGACGCGCTGAAAAAGGCCTCGACCTTGGCCACGGCCCCGGGCAGGCTGAAGACGACGACCCTGTCACCGGGTTCGATAACCGATGCGCCGGTGGGGATTTCGTAGCTGTCGCCATGAACGATGGCTCCCACGATGGCCCCCTCGGGGAAGTTGATGCCTGCCAGTTCCCTGCCTACCGCCTGGCTGCCCGGTTCTGCCTTGAGTTCCAGAACCTCGGCATTGCTCCCCTCGATGGTGGCGATGGAAATGACCTGCCCCCGGCGCACGTACTTGAGAATGGCGCCGGCAGCGGCGATACGCGGTGACAGGCAGGCGTCGATGCCCAAAGACGGTGCCAGGTTGAGCAGTTCGGGCTGGGTGACCAAAGTCAGGGTGCGCCGGACGCCATGGTGGCGGGCCAGCAGGCTGCAGAGAATGTTGCTCTCGTCGTTTTCGGTGGCGGCGATGAAAAAGTCGGCGGTGGCAATTCCCTCGTCGAGCAGGACCTGGATATCGGTCCCTTCGGCGTGAATGACCATGGCTCGTTTCAGACGCGCGGAAATCTGTTCACAGCGCTTCTGGTCCCGGTCGATAACCCGGACATCGTAGCCGAGCGCTTCCAGGTCGATGGCGACGTGCATGCCGATGTGCCCGCCGCCAAGAACGAAGGCGCGCGGTCGGCGTGAGGTTTTCTCCTCCTTCTGCTCCAGCATGTACTGGATGGCCGGCAGGTCGTTCTGGTGGGCGACCACGAAGATGCGGTCGCCGGCCTGAATGGTGTCGTCGCCGCGGGGGATGATGGTACTGCTGCCGCGCTGGATGGCGGTAACGACGAAACGGTAGATGCCCTTGAGCTCTCCCAGTTCGCGCAGGGTCAGATCGCAAAGGGGGCTTTCGGGAGTGATGCGATAGCCGAGGAACTGGATTTTGCCTTCGACGAATTCGGCGACATCGAAGGTGCCGGTGCGGCGCACCAGCTTGACCATCTCTTCGGCGACCGCATCTTCAGGGTTGATCAGCAGGTCGATACCGAGCTTCTCCTTGGAGAGGACCGCCCGCCGGCCACTGTATTCGATGCTCTTGACCCTGGCGATCAGGGTTCTGACCCCGTACTCGCGCGCCAGCATGCAGGCGAGGATGTTGACCTCGTCCTGGTTGGTGACGGCGATGAAGATGTCGGCCTGCTTGATGCCTGCCTGTTCCAGGGTCTCGGCGCTGGCGCCGTTCCCCTCGATTCCGAGGACGTTGAGCCTGTCTTCGGCCCGGCGCAGCTGTTCGGGATTACGATCGACCAGGGTCACCTCGTGTCCCTCGATTGACAGTCGCTCGCAAAGAAAATAGCCGACCTGGCCAGATCCGATAATGAGTATTTTCATAATGGCTTCAAGGCGGTGATGCGGCCAGCAGGCCGTCGCGCCATCTATGTGTTCCGGGCATTCCACCCTGTGTGAAACGGCCCGGTCCGGCCCCGGCGGGGCCTGTAGGCAATCTCATGTACATGACATAAATCGCCAGACATGGCAAGCCCGGGGCTTGTGTCGACATCGGCACTGTCCTAGAATGCAGCTTCACAGTGGAGGCAGGCATGTCTTTTTTCGAGGCCGATGAAGACCACATCCGGCGTGAACGCCAGAAGGCGCGCGAACTGCGCCGCAGCCAGTGGTGGAAGAACCGTGTCGGGCGCGGGCAGTGTCACTACTGCGGGCGAAAAGTGGCACCTGCCGAGCTGACTCTCGATCATGTTGTTCCTCTGGTCAGGGGCGGGCGTTCCACCAAAGGCAACTGCGTGCCGGCCTGCAAGGAATGCAACAGCCGCAAGCAATCGATGCTGCCCATGGAATGGGAAGAGTACCTTCAACGGCTGAACGATCAGGCCTGAACCCGGCAAAAGACAGCATTTCAGCCCTTTCACAGTCAATTGACGCCATTTTCCCGCGTCATTCCCCTTTATTCGCCTGATTTTTTGGCCACGAATTTGCATTTGCAGACAAACGCGCGTTTGTCAGTCATTTATTGACCCGCTGTTCAAGAAAGGGCGATGTACCATGTCCACCGGCCGGGATGCAATCATCGACGGTTCGCTTATGCAGAACAACCTGCTTGAAGACGACTCCGGTGCCCGTTTTGCCGACCTGGAACAGCGGACCCTGATGGTTGCGCGGGCCCGCTGGCTGCTGCTGCTGCTGTTCGGCTGTTACACCGGCATTGCCGCCGTGGTCTACAGCCAGTCGCGCTACGGTTTTTTCCTCTCCGACGGCCAGGTGCTGTTTCTGCTGGCCGGAGGGTTCCTCGCCCTGGTCTACAATGGCCTGCTCCACAAGCTGCGTCACCGGATGACCACCCTGCGGCGGCTGTCGGTTGCCCAGATCCTCATCGATCTGGCCCTGGTCACCATGGTGGTGCATTTCAGCGGCGGTGCCGTCAGCTGGTTCTGGCCGGTCTATATGCTCATCTCCATCGAGGCTGCCGTCCTGCTGGAAAAACGGCGATTCGTGGTCATGGTCGGGGTGTTCGGCTCCCTGCTGTTCGGCTCCCTGCTCTGGTGCGAATACTCCGGCCTGATCGCCCCGGTCAGCATGCCTTTTGTTGACGGTGGCCTGCACCAGGATTCCCTCTTTCTGGGCCTGATCTGGGCATGGGTGGCGGTCCTGAATGCCACCGTGGCCATGGTCGCCGCCTTTCTGATGCGGGTGATCCGTTTCGAAAACCAGACCGCCCGTGCCAGCCGGGAACGACTGGTCCAGTTCCTTGACAATGCCAACGACCTGATCTTCTGCATCGGTGCCGACGGCAAATTTCTCTATGCCAACCACATCTGGCACGATCTGCTCGGTTATGCTCCCGCGGAGCTGAACGGCCTGAGCTTTCAGGATGTTCTGGCGCGTGAAGAGCGCGGCCGCTGCCTGATGGCCGTCGAGGCCGCCCTGAAGGGACAGGAACAGGGTGGGACCATCGAGGGACGGCTGTTCGGTCGTGACGGGCGGACCATCCATGTCGAGGGGAGCGTGACCTGCAGCCGGCAGGGAGGAGAGACCCTGGCCTGGGGCATCTGCCGGGATGTGACCGAACGGGTGCGTGCCCAGGAACAGCTTTTCTACCTGGCCCACCACGACAGCCTGACGGGACTGCCCAACCGGATGCATTTCGTCGAGCAGCTCCAGAACAGTCTGGCCATGGCCCGACGGCTGCAGAAGGAGGTGGCCGTCCTCTTCCTCGATCTCGATCGCTTCAAGATCATCAACGACACCCTGGGGCATGCTGCCGGCGACGAACTGCTGGTTGAGGTGGCCGGGCGCCTGAAGAACCTGCTGCGCGAGACCGATTCCGTCGGTCGCATGGGCGGTGACGAGTTTGCCGTGGTGCTCGCCAACCTGCAGCGGCAGGAGGACGCCGAACTGGTCGCCCGCAAGATTCTCGAGGCTCTGGCCGAGCCGGTGAAGATCAACAACCACGAGCTGTTCATCACCACCAGTATCGGCATGGTCTTCTTCCCGCGGGATGACGAGCAGCCGGAGGAACTGCTGAAGAAGGCCGATATCGCCATGTACGGCGCCAAGGCCCAGGGGCGCAACAACTACATGATCTATCACCAGGGTCTGGACCAGGACAGTGAGCGGCGCATCATCATCGAAAGCAGCCTGCGGCGCGCCCTCGACCGCGAGGAATTCCGCCTTCACTACCAGCCCAAGGTGCAGCTGCAGGATGAAAAGATAACGTCCTTCGAGGCGCTGATTCGCTGGCAGCACCCGGAGCTTGGCCTGTTGCCGCCCAAGGAGTTCATTTCCCTGGCCGAGGAAACCGGGCTGATCTTCGCCCTGGGCGACTGGGTGCTTGATCAGGTCTGCCGTCAGCTGCGACTCTGGTACCTGCAGGGGTTGGGCCCGGTTCGGGTGGCCGTCAACCTGTCGGGCTACCAGCTGCAGCAGCAGAACCTGGTCGAGCAGATCCGCCAGGTGCTCGAACGCTACGACCTGCCCGCCGAAGCCCTCGAGATCGAGATCACCGAGACGGTGGTGATGCAGAACCCCGACTTCGCCGTGGCGATTTTGCGCCAGCTCAAGGATCTCGGTATCCACATCTCCATCGACGACTTCGGCACCGGCTATTCGTCCCTGTCGCACCTGAAGCGGTTTTCGGTCAACACCCTCAAGATCGACCGGTCCTTCGTGCGCGAGGTCGACCGCAACACCACCGATGCCGCCATCGCCAAGGCGATCCTCGCCATGGGGCAGAGTCTCGACCTCAACGTTATCGCCGAGGGAGTCGAAACCGAGACCCAGCTTGAATTCCTCAGGCGGCACAACTGTCACGAAATCCAGGGTTTTCTCTTCAGCCGCCCGGTCAATCCCGATACCGCCACCCGCATTCTGCGGGACGGTCTCACGGCACTGCAGGCGGAGTCCGAGGCCCTTTCAGCCGGCTAGTTTTTCTCTCAGGAACAGAATCAGGGGCAGACTGCGGTCATCGCGGCCTGCCTCAGCCAACGCCGTGGCCAGTGCTTCGAAGGCGCCCGCGTAAATCTGCCGGTGCCTGAGGTTCATGAGCACCCGCGGGGTTTCTCCGAGGGCGGCGAGGGCAAAGGCTTCGCGGCAGGCGGCGGCATCGGTCGAGGTGATCGCCCGGCACATCAGCGGACGTACGGGATGGATACTGCAGTTGCCCCCGGTATCGAGCAGGGGGCAGGGGATGCGGCAGGCCAGCCGCTCTTCGTCGTCAAGGCCGGAGACTCGGATGGCCAGGCGGTTGAGATGTTCCTGCATGCGCTGGAGGCGGTTTGCACTCAGATGGCGGCAAAGGTGCCGGGCCAGCAGGTCGGCTTCCGGTTCGAGGATGGCGACATTCAGCTGGCAGCAGCTGCCGCAACCGGGGCCGCAGGCGATGGCGCCGGTGTTGAAGGTCCAGCGGACGGCTGCCCGCTCTGCCAGGTCAATGACGGCGGTTGCCGCACGGTGACTTTCGTTCGGGTGAGCTGTCAGTTCGGCAAGAGCGCTGACCTTCCAGTGCCGACACAAGGTTTCGATATCGAACCCGTCACTGGTCATGGCGCCTCTGTTTCAGTGGTCGCGGGTCAGTTTTCGCACCCGGGTCAGCTCCGTGGCGATGGCATCCTTGTGCAGGGCGGTGGCATCGGCGTTGGCTTCGTAGACCCTGCGGGCATCCAAATCGATGCTGCGCGCTGCCTGCCGGCGCAGGCTCTCCTCGAGCTGCGTCTCCTTCTTCAGTGCCAGCTCCAGAGCCTGCCGGTCGGTCAGGTCGCCGGACAGGTCCGCATCGAGGTTTTCGAGCCAGGCGAGGCTGTGGCGTTCCGAAAAGAGTTCGGCGGGGTCGATGTCTTCGCCGAGATATATCTGACAGAAGGATTCGAGGTGCTGGCGCTCCTCGGCGGCCAGCCGCTCAAACAGGGTACGAACACGCCCGTCAGAGGCCTGACGGGCGGCTCGCAGGTAGAAGTACATGGCGTCGCGCTCGGCCAGCAGGGCCGTGCGTACCGCCTCCTGGACGGGAGAGTGGGACAAACCTATTCGCGTACGAAAGTGTCTACGTCTGATTCGTGGACCATCCCCATCAGACGGGCGTATTCCGACTCGATCAGCTGATAGTGGCCGTCGGTCGATTCGACGTTCTTCATGAAGACCGCCTTGACCTCGGGGTCGTCGAACTTGTCGGCCATCTTTTTCAGATGCTCGGCCAGGGATTTTTCTTTTTCCAGGGCCAGTTCCATCGCCTTGCGGTCGTCAAAGTTTTCGAACAGCTCCTTCTCCAGGTCGGTGAGCCAGTCGCCACCGGTCGGTTCCTGGTCCATCAGGGTGTCGAAATCGGGCAGGTCGTCGCCGGTATAGAGGTCGAAGAACATCTTTGCGTGGTCGCGCTCTTCACGGGCCAGCAGTTCGAAGGTCTTGCGGGCCTGGTCATTCTTCATGTGGCTGGCACCGAGGCGGTAGTAGTCCATGGCGCTCTTCTCGGTCATGATCGAGCGCCGGATGGCGTCCTGAACAGTCAGATTTTCCATGTGCATCTCTCCTGAAAAT
>RFIO01000424.1 GCA_003695205.1 Deltaproteobacteria bacterium | reverse complement strand
GTTTTCAGGGATGCCGGGACGGTTTGGCCCGGGTTAGTTCACCAGTTGCTGGAGCTGGCGGCGGATGGCGCCGCTTTCCCCGAAATCGGCAATGCGGTCGAGGGTCTTGCTGACCTGCTCCAGGTTGATCTTTCGCAGCCAGTCCTTGATGCGGGGGATATAGGGGGCCGGGGTTGAAAACTCGCGCAATCCGAGGCCGACCAGGGCGACCAGGCCGAGGGGGTCGGTCGCCATTTCCCCGCACAGGCACAGGTCTCGTCCGGTGTCGCTGGCGATCATGTGCACCTGTCGGATGGTTGCCAGCACCGCGGGGTGCAGCGGGTCGTAGTATTTGCGCACCAGCGGGTTGCCACGGTCGGCGGCGAGCAGGTACTGCACCAGGTCGTTGGTGCCCAGGGCAAAAAAGTCGACCTGTTCAGCCAGGTGCCGGGCGATGGCGATGGCCGCCGGCACTTCGATCATTACTCCCACCGGGATGTCCTCGCGGAAATTGATGCCTTGCCGGCGCAGATTGGCGGCGGCCATGCCAATCGCTTCGCGGCAGGCGCGCAACTCCTCAAGGGACGAGATCATCGGGAACAGCAGACGTACGTTGCCATGCCTTGCCGCCATCAGGATGGCTTCGATCTGGGTGATGAAGATATCCGGGTTGTCCAGGGACACCCGCACCGAGCGCCATCCCATGAAGGGGTTCTCCTCCTCTGGAGGGCGGAAGTAGGGGAGGGCCTTGTCTCCACCGATATCCAGGGTGCGAATGGTGACGGTTTCGCCCTCAAAGCCTTCGATCACCCTGCGGTAGAGCCGGTACTGGTCGTCCCGGTCCGGAAAACTGCCGCGGGCCATGTAGGGGAATTCGGTGCGGTACAGTCCGACGCCGCGCGCGCCGTTGCGACGGGCCACCTCGATATCGCTGATCAGGCCGATGTTGGCGCGCAAAACGATGTCGACGCCGTCGTTGGTGCGCGCCGGAAGCAGGCGCAGGTCGTCGAGTCGATCCTCCTCGCGATGCAGTTCATCGAGCAGTCGCTGGTATTCCTCGGCAATTTCGAGTTGCGGCCGGACGTAGAAGGTCCCCGCGTTGGCGTCCAGGATGACCTCCTCCTCCGGTTCGAGGTGGCGCAGAGCACCCTTGACGTCGATCAGGGCCGGGATGCCGAGGGACTTGGCCATGATAACGGCGTGGGAATAGAGACCGCCGCTTTCGGTGACCAGGCCGCGAATCTGGTCGAGGTCGAGGCTGGCCAGGTCGGAGGGAAGTATCTCCCGGGCGACGAGAATGCCGGGGGTTTTAAGGTGCAGGCTGGTGTTCTCCTGGCCGGTCAGGTGAGCGAGTATGCGTCTGCCGATGTCGTCCATGTCGGCCGCGCGTTCCTGAAGGTAGGCGTCTTCCATGGCCCTGAAGGCGGCGATATAGTCGCTTACAACCTTTTTGAGGGCGTAGGGCGCACTGTGGCCGGCTTCGATCTCAGCAAACAGCTTGTCGGTAAAACTGTGGTCCTCGAGGATCATCAGGTGGGTGTGAAAGATGGCGGCATCTTCCTCTCCCAGCTGTTCGGCCATGCGTTTTTCCAGGTAAAGGGTCTGGATGCGCGTCTCTTCAAGGGCGGATTCCAGCCGGTCTTTTTCCCTGGCCGGATCAATGTCCTCTTCATCGAGAATGTCGGCAAAACCGTGTCCCCTGTCCAGCAGGTGGGCGGGCCCCATGGCGATACCGGCGCTGGCCGTGTGGCCGCGCAGAACCGGATGGGGAGGTGTGGCCGGTTCGGGCTCGATGCTGAACATGTCGGTTTCCGGTTTGTTGCGCCCCTGGATGGAGTCGAGCAGCCGGGCGTTGGTCACAATGCTGGCAACCTGGAAGGCGATGGTCGAGAGCGCACTGATTTCGGAGTCGGTAAAGCTTCGCGGCGCAACGGTCTGGATGACAAGCACCCCCATGGGGGTCTGGCGGTCGAGCAGGGGGATGCCGAGAAACGAGTGGTACCTCTCTTCACCTGACTCCGGGAAATAGCGGTAGCGTGGATGGTTTTCCGGTTCGCTGATGGCCAGTGGGCGACCCTGTTCCACAGTCAGGCCGGCCAGCCCTTCGCTGGTTTTCATGCTCACCTGGCCGACGGCATCAGCCGTCAGGCCATGGGTGGCGCGCAGGCGCAGGGTGACACCGTCCGCTTCGAGCAGATAGAGAGAACAGACCTCGGTCCCCATCCTGCGGGCGACCAGGTCGACAATGTTCTGCAGGGTTTCGTCGAGGTTGTGGGACTGAAGGATGAGAGCACTGATGTCCTCAAGTGTTCTCAGGCCCAATTTGCCTTTCATGGACGGCTCCGGAATTGATTGGGGGTTCAGTCGAGATCCAGACCGCAATCATCATAGCGGAGCCCATTCAGGCGGGTAAAGAAATAAGACGACAGGAGACAGGAGACAGGAGACAGGAGACAGGAGACAGGAGACAGAAGTCGGAGGTCGGAGGTCGGAGGTCGGGAAAAATCCTACCTGAATATTCACATCACTCAAGGAAAGCGATCCCCACCCCTCCCGGGCCCTCCCCTTCAAGGGGGGAGGGAACCCTGGCGTATCCATGCTGGAGTCAACGCATAACCAGAAAATCTTATCGTTGGCAAGGTTGACCCAAATGTTTTTCCTCTGTGTCTCAGCGGCTCTGCGCGAGTTGTTTTTTCCGGCATCTGATATCTGACTTCTGACATCCCCAACGCGCAGCGTTGGCTTCTGACAGCGAAGCGCTATGTCCTCACAATCCCTCCCCGTTTCAAGGGCGAGGAATTTTTTGTCAGATCAAGGCAGGTTGTGATTGAGCGCGGAGGCGTAGCTGGAAGCTACGTCGCACAAGCGAAGAGCAACCTAACGCCGAGCTGGCGAAAAAGACCCGCCCCTGGCAGCAAAAAAAACGCCGCCCGGGGGAGAGAGAGCCCGGCGCGGCGTCAAAAGGGGCAGGAATTGATAGGGTCCTGTTTCCCCGGCATGTTGTAATTTGAGGTAGCAATTGGTGTGCCATAATTTTTGTGGCGGGGCAGGATCGCGCGAAAGAGCAGGAAAGCGGCGTTAAACGGGTGTTTTGGGCCAGATATCGTTTGGGCCGACTTTGGGTTGGGCCATTTTTGGCACAATTTTGGCCGCCAGGTGTCGGTTTTTCACCACGGGAGGCTGTGGTCAGGCCAATACACAATGTGCCACATGTGGCACATTGTTGTGTTGATTGTGCCGAATATGGCTCAGTTTTCGGGGCTGCGGTAGGTGCGACCGTTCAGGCCGTGGCGCTGGAGCAGGCGATAGAAGGTGCGCCGGGGAATCTGGGCGTTGCGGGCAGCGGCCGAAACGTTGCCTCCCGCCTCACGCAGGAAGTGCTTCAGCAGATCCGCCTCGATCTGGCTGACCCTGGCATCGCGCAGGTCGGCAAATCCGCAATCCTTTGCTGGCTGGCCACTCCGGTCGCGCAACAGCTCGCCGAAGACCACGGGCAGGTTTTCCAGGTGGATGATGTGGTCGCGGGTCAGAACGGCAGCCCGTTCGATAACGTTCTGCAGTTCGCGGATGTTGCCGGGCCAGGGATACTGGAGCATGGCCTGAACAGCCCGTTCCTCGATGCCGAGCAGGGGTTTGTTCAGGCGTTTGCTGGCCCTTTCAACGAAATGGTGTGCCAGGGCCGGCAGGGAGTCGCTCCGCTCTCTCAGGGGGGGGAGGGTGATGGTGAAGACGTTGAGCCGGTAGAAGAGGTCCTCGCGAAACCAGCCTTCCCGAACGCCCTGTTCCAGGTTCTTGTTGGTTGCCGTGATCAGGCGGATGTCCACCTTGATGGACCGGTTGCCGCCGACCGGGCGGATTTCGCCGCTGTCGAGCACCCGCAGAAGTTCGGCCTGCAGCTTGGGGGTGATATCGCCGATCTCGTCAAGAAAGATGGTCCCGCCGCAGGCGGTCTCGAACAGTCCCTTCTTGTCGGCATGGGCGCCCGTGAAGGCTCCCTTGACGTGACCGAACAGCTCGCTTTCGAGCAGGCTGTCGGTCAGCGTGGTGCAGTTGACGGTGACCAGGGGCTTGTCCGCGCGCTGGCTCTGCCGGTGGATGGCGCGGGCGGTCAGTTCCTTGCCGGTTCCTGATTCGCCGCGGATCAGCACCGTGGTGGGGGTCGGCCCCACCTGGCGGATCAGGTCGAGGACGTCCCGGGTGCGTTCGTCCTCAGCGACGATCTGCAGTTCGCCGAATTCCTGGTCAAGGGCCCGGCGCGCCAATTCGTATTTCTGCGCCAGGTTGAAACGATCCTCTTCCAGCGCCTTGAGCGAGTAGGGCAGGCACATGCCGCCCTCGGCCAATCCCTGGTACACCGCCACCGCGTGTTCGCGGCAGGTGTGGTAGCCGCAGGCCCCGCAGTTCAGCTCGTCTTTCGGGTCATGCTTGTTGGTGGCCTTGAGTATCTGGCGGATGCTGTCGGCGCCCGGCAGGGTCAGTCGTCTGTGTTTGTTGGTGTAGTTTCGGCGCATGTCCGGCCTGATGCCGCCCTCTTCGTACTGCGGCAGGGTGCGGTAGCTGATACCCCGGCCCCGGTCATGGTAGTCGTAGATCAGGTGCCTTTTGGTGAAGGTTGTCAGACGGTTGTTGCGTCCGGGGCCACCGATGCAGCCGCCGTTGCAGAAGCGGATATCGACCACCCTGGGGCGGATGCGCCCCGAGGCCAGATCGCGAATGATCTCCAGGGCGTTGTCTTCGCCCTCGGTGGCAATGTAGTCGGGGTTGTGGCAGTCGTGCGGGATGCCGAAGGCGTGGAAAGGACCACCGGCGATGGAGAATATGCGTCCATGCTCCGGTTGCAGGCCGTCAAGGGAGGATTCTTCCATCTGGCGCACTACCCAGCCTTTTTCCTCCAGCATCTGGCTCAGTTCCCGGTAGGTCAGCACGGTATCGACAGCGCCGGCGACCGGTTCGGCGGCCATTTCGAATTTACCCGCGATGCATGAGCTGATGTAAACAACGCGGGTGTTGCCGGCGGAGCGAGTCTTGATGAAGCGCCCGATGGCAACCATGGGCGAGACGACCGGAAGCAGGTTGGCCAGCAGCTGCGGGTAATGACGTTCCACCAGGTCAACCACGGTCGGGCAATGACTGGTGATCAGTGGGGTGACGGGCGGCTGATCGATCAGCTGCCGGTAGTCGTCCCGGATCAGGTCGACTCCGGCAGTCCCTTCGTGCACTTCGTCGAAGCCAAGTTTTTTCAGGGCTGTTGCCAGCTGGCCGGGGCGGACATCGTTGAAAAAGGCAGGAAAGGAGCAGCCAAGAACGGCAACCACGCGATCACTGCCACCCAGCAGCCGCCGGGTTTCACCGATGCAGTCAGTGATCTGCTTGGCGCTCTGTGAACAGGAACGCAGGCATTTGCCGCAGCCGATGCAGCGCTCGTGGATGACTTCGGTATGATCTTCGCGTACCCGGATTGCTTTGACCGGGCAGTTGCGTACGCAGGCGTAGCACTTGCGGCAGAGGTCGCGGTCGGTTGTGATCGGCCCCATCTTTGAGGTGCCCCCGAGAGAATGGCGTATACCAGATG
>RFIO01000423.1 GCA_003695205.1 Deltaproteobacteria bacterium | reverse complement strand
TCCGCCACTTGAAGCCTGTGTACCGAGCAGTTACATTTAAGCTGTCATGTCGACTCAGGTTGAACAGATCAGTTCACAGCTTCCGGCGGTCAGCCCCGATCTGGTGGTGACCGGCGACGGGCGACACTGGCGTGTCGAGCGTTGCTCCACCTGGCTGGCGCGGCAATTGTCCGCCCCTCCCGATGAGGTGCGTGGCCGAGACGTGGCGCACCTGTTTCGCGGCAGTCAGCCGGATCTGATTGAACTGCTCAATGAGGCGGTGACCCGCGATGCCCTGATGGGCGATGTGCTGGTTCGTCTGCCCGGTGGCCAGACCCATGTGCGCCTCGACCTGGAACCGTTCGGGTTGGCGGATGACTATTCCGGCTACCGGGTGGCCCTCTACCTGAAGGAGACCCCCAGGCCGGAAAAGGTGCGCCCAAGTTACGGCTTGGTCGGCCGAAGCGCCGGTTTGCGCGAAGTGCTGCGCAAAATCGAGAAATACGGTCCGACGGACGCGGCGGTGGTGATCACCGGCGAGACCGGGACTGGCAAGGAGCTGGTGGCCGAGGCGCTGCACCGGGCCAGTGACCGCAACGATGGACCCTTTGTCGCCGTCAACTGTTCCGCCATTTCCGAGGAGCTGCTGGAGTCCGAGCTGTTCGGGCATGAAAAGGGCGCTTTTACCGGCGCGGTGCGCACCCATCGGGGGCGCTTTGAGCGCGCCGACGGAGGGACTCTGTTTCTGGATGAGATCGGTGATATGCCCCTGCATACCCAGACCCGGCTGTTGCGGGTGCTGGAGACCGGCCGGGTCGAACGGGTCGGCGCCGAACGCGAGCAGCAGGTTGATGTCCGCATCGTCGCGGCCACCAATGTTCCGCTCGAACGGGCGGTCGGTTCGGGCCGGTTCCGTGCCGACCTGTACCACCGGCTGTCGGTGTTGCGCATTCACCTGCCGCCGTTGCGCGAGCGGCTTGAGGACCTGGCTCCCCTGGTCGATTTCTTTCTTGACCGGTTCAACCGCAAGTACCGCCGGAAGGTGAAGCGTTTGACCGGCGAGGCGATGTCGCTGCTTGAATCCTACCTCTGGCCCGGCAATATCCGCGAACTGCGCAATGTTCTGGAGCGGGTCTATATCGAGACCGAGTCGGAGGTGATAGGTGCCCGCGCCTTCGCCGAGTGGGTGCGCGAGCGACAGGATTTTACCCCCGGGGACTGGCATCCCGGCAGCGGTGCTCCCATCGCGCCCCCCTTCCCGCTCGAAACCGAACAGAGGCTGATCGCTCAGCCCGAGACTCCCCTGCTCACCACCCTGTCCGCCACCAGGCCCGGCGGCAGCACCAGACCAGCCGATCTGGACGAGCAGAGCATCCGCAGCGCCTTCAAGGCTGCCGGCGGCAACCTGGCACGTGCCGCACGCCTGCTCGGCGTCCATCGTGCCACCCTTTATCGCTACCTCGACAAACTCGGTCTCGACCGTTCCGCCCTCGAAGACTGACCCCTCCTGTCATGCCTGTCGCGTCGCTTTTGTCGCAGCTGTCGCTGACGACGCTGCTGCGACGTTTCCCGGGCGCCGTGTTCTCATGGCCTGTAGATGTAACTGCCTTTAAATGCACGAGTTTTTCTGTTTTATGCCGGGTGGCACGCCGGTTGTATTCCTCCAGGGTGTCTTCGGGGCCGCCGCAAGGGCCCTCAACTCAAAAACCAGAGGAAAAAGGAGGATAGAAAGATGCTGAGCTGGAACCTGATCCGAGAAATGGAACATCTGCGCAGGGAAATGGACGAAATTTTCCGCGGTGCGGGATTTGGTCCGATGCTTGATGCGCCCTTCCTGCCCGGGGTCGGCATGCGTCGCTATCCCAAGGTCAATATCCGCGAAGATGGCGACGGCTTCTATCTCGAGGCGCTCCTTCCGGGAGTTGATCCCAAAAAACTGGACATGAGCGTCGTCGGCAGCACCCTGACCCTCTCGGGTGAACGGGGCGAAGAAGAGAACGAGGGACGTACCTGGCACCGTCGGGAGCGGGGCGCCGGAAAGTTCCTGCGCACCATCGAGTTGCCGGTCGACATTGACGCCAACAAGGTTCAGGCCGAATACCGCAACGGTGTGCTGCGGGTGACTCTCCCCAAGGCCGAACAGGTCCGCCCGAAGCGGATCGCCATCAAGGCCAGCTGACCTGGACATGAAGAAGAACAACTCTGATCAGTGAAAGGAGAGAGCAGCCATGACGGAAAGGAATCTGACTGTGACCCAGGACAAGGACATGACCCGTGAGGATATCCGTAACCCGGAACGCTTTCTGACCCCTGCGGTCGACATCTTCGAAACTGACGAGGGACTGACCCTGGTCGCCGATGTACCGGGTGTCGACAAGGACCATCTCAGGCTGGATATCGACCAGGGCGTGCTCACCATCGAAGGTCTTGCCTCGCAGGTTGATCAGGGTGAGCAGGTGCTGCAGGAGTTCGGGGCCTCGGGCTACTTCCGCCAGTTTCGTTTGCCGGACAGCCTCGATACCGATCGTACCGAGGCGGAACTGAAGGATGGCGTGCTGCGACTGCACCTGCCCAAGTCCGAGGCCGCCAAACCGAAAAAGATCGCCATCAAGACCGTGCACTGAGGTACAAGGCCGGGGGCTTCCTGCCAACACGAATGGAGCCGGGAGGGTGCCTCCCGGCTCCATTTTTTGTCCCGGTTTGTTGACAGATGCTCATTTCTAAAGAATAGTTGCTGAACTGTCGATAGGTGGTTGTCCCGCCTGTTTGGGGGGCATAATCCAGTTGCATCCGGAGGGGGAGAAGCGGGGCATGGATGGCCGGTCGCAAAAAGTTCGGTGAAATTCTGGTTGATGCGGGTGTCCTGACCGAAAGGGTGCTGCAGCAGGCCCTCGAGGTACAGAAGCAGTCCGGCAAGCATCTCGGCCAGATCCTGGAGGAAAAAGGCATCATCACCGAGCGGGACGTCGCCGTTGTACTGGCACGGCAGTTCGGACTGAAAACGGTGCGGGACATTGCCGCCCATCCCTTCTCCATGGACCTGCTGCAGCTGGTCGATGGCGATACCTGCCTGAAAAAGCTGATATTTCCTTTGAAAATCGACGGCCGCCGCCTCTATCTGGCGATGGTCAATCCCCTTGATATCGAAACCATCGACGAGCTGGCCTTCACGACCGGTCTTTCGGTCACGGCGTGCGTGACCACCCGGGAAGAGATCGTTGCCGCGGTCAACCGGCACTACCTGGGCAAGGATCCTCGCATGGAAAAAGGCTGGTGGACCATCCTGGTGGTCGACGACCAGGAAATGGTGCGCGCCGCCATCAGGGCCGCCCTCGAGCGCGAAGGCTACCAGGTGCTGGAGGCCACCAACGGTGCCGAGGGGCTGAAGGAGGCCCTGAACCAGCTGCCGCACCTGGTGCTGACCGACACCATCATGCCGCGCCTGACCGGCGACGAGATGTTCCGCAACCTGCAGGCCAACGCCCGGACACGTAAAATCCCGGTCATTGGCCTCTCCTCGAAGAGTGCTCCCGAGGAGGAGGCGCGGGTTCTGAACCTGGGATATTTCGACTTCATCGCCAAGCCGATCAACGCTGTGCGCCTCAAGGCCCGAGTCCGACGCGCCCTGCGCCTTGTCTATGGCGATACGCCCCCGCCCAAACTCTGAACAGGATAATTTTCTTGCCTTTGCCAGTGGTGCGGCTATAATGTTGACCAGAAAGGTCACCTATTTGGCCTGAAAGGAGGCCGCCTATGCGTATCGACATTCTTTGCAAGCCTGATTGCGGCGACCGCTGTGAAAGGACCCTTGACAATGTTCGCCGGGCCCTGAGCGACCTGGATATCAAGGCCGAGGTGCATGTCTACAAGGACGTGCGCAAGATGATCGATAACCGGGTCTATGTCACCCCGGCGCTGGTCGTCGATGACGCTGTGCGGATTTCCGGCCGCATTCCCGATATCCGCGAAATCCGTTCCCTGATAGTCGAACGACCTCGCTACCGCAAGCGTTACGAAGAGGTCGCCTGAACGACATTGTCCCTGCAACGGAACTGAAGGGCCGCCGGATAACCGGTGGCCCTTTTTGCGTCAGGGTGTTGCCGGGACCAGAAGTCCCTCGGCGAGGGCGAAGGCGAGCATTTCCAGCCCCTGGTCCGGCTCCACCGATCCGGCGAAGATCTGTTGTGGACTGGTTCGGCCATTACTGCTGCGCAGCAGGCGGTAGAAATCTTCCTCGAGGGATTCGCACCAGACCTCGGGGCCGCGCCGGATGAAGAGGGCATTGGAGCCGACCGGCCGCAGAAATTCGGATATCTCGGACAGATTGGCCCCCTCGAGATCGAGAAGGTCGATGATTTCGTAGTGAAAGGGTACCAGCCGGACGCCTTCGGCAAGCTTCAGCGGCCTCACCCATGCCTGGTCCGGGTCCGGTTCCGGGTGGACGGGCAGGATTTCGGGGCCGAGCATGGTCTCCGCGTAGTGAAAGTGGTAACGCAAAAGGTCAAGTGCCGCGGGCAGCAG
>RFIO01000422.1 GCA_003695205.1 Deltaproteobacteria bacterium | reverse complement strand
GCGCAGGGCGAAGGCCTCGACCGGCAGCACGCTGATGTGCCGGCAGCAGCCGCTGCAGCCGGGACCGCAGACCATGTGTTTTCCGAGCTGTCCGGTGATGCGGGCGGCCAGGGCATCGACCTGTTCGAGCAGGCGCTGATAGTTCTCAAACGGATAGGCGGACATGGCCGCATCCTGTCATTGCCGCCGACCTCAGGTCAAGAAGGAGGGGTGTCCCTTGAAATTGCTGTTGCCGGCCACGGTCCGCCAGGTTGCCGGGCAACTGGGAGTCTGGGAGAGGATTGAGTCAGCACTGGCCGACCGCGACTGGATCGACGAGATCGCCTCTCTGCCGGTCCGGCCGAGTCGCGCCGCCACCCGTCTGGGCAGCTACCAGCAGCGGGGCGGTTCTCCCCGGGCGATCCTGCTGCAGCCTGTTCTGGAGCCGCACCTGTTGCGGGAGACCTTTCTGCATGAACTGGCCCACGCCTGTGACCACCGGGACAACCAGGCCGGCAGGATCTACCGCCGTCCACACGGCGAGGGCTGGCGCGACTGGATGGCAAGGCTTGGCTGCCGGCCGGAGGTACGCGGTCACAGCGCCGCCCTGGCCATGCAGTACGTCAGTCGGCTGAAAACCGTTGCCGTCTGCAGTCGCTGCGGCAGCGAGGTGCGCCGCCTGCGGCGCCTGAATCGACGGGTGCGCTATCTTCACGCCGGCTGCGGCGGCCGGCTCAAGCCTGTCTGATCAGCTGCCGGAACCGAAGACCTTTTTCAAAAGTTCCGTTGTCCGCTTGGCCGGATTCTTTCGAATCGCGGCCTCCTCCAGCGCCAGGTAGTGGAAGATCCCCTTCAGGCCGCGATCAACCACCCAGGTGGTCAGATCCGCCTTCAGGTCGGGGACGAAGGGGAGTGTCTTCGCCTGCCCGACCAGATTGTCGTAGCTCTGCACCGCCCCCACCTGCGCCAGGGAATCCTCAACGACCGGACGCATCCGCTCGGCCAGGGGCTGGCTCATGCGCGACTCGAAGTAGCGGGTGGCGGCGTCGTCCGGTCCTTTGTAGATGGCCATGACGTCGTCGAGCGTCAGGCCCTGAATCGCCTCGATGAACAGCTCGCGCGCGTGCGGTGTCGCTTTTTCCGCCGCGCGGTTCAGCCGCAGTTCCAAATCATCCAGGCTCCCCTGCATCCCCACCATGGCAAGCATAGAGCGCGCCTGGTCGAGCCGGTCGGGCAGGGGGATATGGATGTCGGGGTCGGCGTTGAAACCATCGGTTCGCGCCAGCTGCCGGACCACCTGTTCGCTGCCCACGCGCAGGGCTTCCTTCAGACCGGCACCGATCTCCTCTTCCCGGACATTGCTGCCGGATGAGTTGCCGGTGATGTCGCGCAGAAGGTTGCTTCCCTGCTCCAACCAGCCGGACTGGGCGGGTGTCGGCAGCAGGAACACGGACAAAACCAGTATTGTCATCAGGTGCCTGGACATAGGGGGCCTCTTTTCCGAAAAGAGCCGCAAGGATTGTTTTCCTGAAAGTATAGCAGGGTTGCCGGGAATCAGTGACCGTTGGCAAGCAGGGTGCGCAACCGGCGCAATTTCGGCAGCAGGGCTGCCGCGTGTCCCGAGCGCAGCAGAAGCTTTTGTCCGGCGCTGGCAGCCTCGAGAGCGGGTTCGACAAAACGGTAGCGACGGATGTGCTTGACCACCGGGATCGGGCCGTTGGGAACGGGAGTGGCGAGCAGGTGATCCAGCACTTCGATAAGGCGGTCATTGAAGTAGCCGGTTTCGCCGGTCTGTTCCCAGGCATGCTGGAAGAGCGGATAGAGGCCGCGATAGAGGTTGACCAGGACCGTGTCGGGCAGGGCGTCAAGCAGGCGGACGTAGGGGGTGTAACGCTGGGTGTTGGCACTGCTGATGACCAGATGCCCGTCGGTTTCTGTGACGAGGAAGGGAGGGTCGGGCGGGACCACCGGCATGTGCTGGCGCGGCAGACTGCGACCGGGCAGGTGGTCGACGAAGATAACCATGCGTCCGATGAAATGCTCAAGGCGCAGCAGTCGGACCAGTCTTTTTTTCAGACCGAGCTGTGGCAGACGCTGTTTCAGCCAGGCG
>RFIO01000421.1 GCA_003695205.1 Deltaproteobacteria bacterium | reverse complement strand
GAACGGCCCCGGCGGTACATAACAAAAGCGCATGGCGTCCACGTCCATCACTTCTGGCCGTGGGTCGCCCAGCCGCGCCAGTGTATCTCCCGCCGCCGCTCGCTGCGCTGCCGTCACCCGCTCGTCATCCACGATTGCCGCCAGCAGTGCATCTACCACTGCCTGCCGGCAGGCGGGTGTCAGTCCATGTTCACCCACATCGCAGGCAGTCATTCCCATCAACACTTCGACTTGCCCGGCTTCACCCGGTTTCTGTGCCAGCAGTGACTGCACAACCTGGCTGGCTGCCGTCTCGTACCCCTGCACAATTCCCAGGTAGCCAATGGTTAGCTGGATGACTTCATGCCAGTTGGGGTCGTCAATCCGTGCCGCCAATGACTGTACGACTGGCTCAATCCCCAACTGCCCTTTCTGGGCAATGCCCACCGCCGCCAGGTACTCCTGAAACGTCAGGTGAATGAAGCCGTACTGCCCCATCCCCCGCTCCAGCAGCATCGCTGTCTCTTTGTGCGTATCTTCCAGCAGCTGCCGTGCCACCGGTTCCGGGTCAGCTACGCCACGATCCCGGTAAATCTGCGTCAACTGGCGGCGCATCGCCCCCTCTTTCACCAGCCCCTTGCCGGGACTGGTTTCGTGCATCCACAGCGCCAGCGGCGCCAGTACCCGTACTGTCTCCACCACATCCAGGTCGTGTGCCTGACGTTTGCCCAGCCCCCGTGCCAGGTTCCAGTGCTTGAGCATCGTCTTCACATACTGCTCATACAGCTCCACCCGCCGCTCCGGCAGCACCACATCCTGCCGCTTCATCACCGCCAGAATGGTCAGCATCAGCGGATTGGCCGCCAGCCGGTGTACACCTGGATTTTTGTGAATGGCGGCCAGCAAGTCTGCCTCTTCCTGTGCTGCGTCAAAAGCAGCCTGTTTTGTCTGCCCATGCGCCGCCCGTGCCACTGCCCGTGTCCACTGCCGGGTAAATTGGGCAATCTCTTCTTCGCCAAAATCCATTAGGGTGCATTCCTGTAAATCGTCTGCCGCCGGACGTACTTCCTTGTACCCCACAAGACGGCTGGTAAGGACAAACTTGTTTCCCCGCTGCTTTTGCAAGGCAAAGAAATCTTCCACCCGATCCACCACTGTTCGCCGCAAATGTTCCTGGCGTACCTCGTCCAAACCATCGAGTAAAATCAGGGCACGTCCCTGGGCCAGCGCCGTTTGCAGCAGCTTCGC
Organism: Deltaproteobacteria bacterium; assembly: GCA_003695205.1. GTDB lineage: Bacteria > Desulfobacterota > Desulfuromonadia > Desulfuromonadales > Geothermobacteraceae > Geothermobacter. The sequence goes on along the minus strand of RFIO01000421.1, from coordinate 1,020 downwards.
CACCGGAAATTCACCGTTGTCGCTTACTGCCTGTCTGTAATACGTCTCAATGTACGTATCCAGCGGCACATTGCCGTTACTGAGCTGGTTGGCGTAATCCGACAGCGGCAGCAGCACCGGCAGACGCGGTCCCAGTCCCAGTGCCTCCCCCTGCCCCAGCGCCAACAGCAAGGCCAGATATTTCAGGAAAGTGGTTTTGCCTGCACCTGGATCACCCAGGATGATGAGACCGGAATGTTTTTGCAGTAGTTCCAATACCGGCCTTTCGCTGACCCGCTCGCCAATGATCTCGGCTTCTTCTTCGCCTGGTTTTCGTCCGGCCAGCCGCAAATCCCTCACCCATGTTTCGCCTTTGGGTCGTTCAATACGCGCTTGCAGCGGCACATACATTTCCAGCAGTTCCAGCCGCAGCGGCAGCCTGTCGCTGACGCCCATTCCGCGAAAATCCAGGTTGCGGTATTTGGTCAGCAGAAACTGGAAGTAACGACGGCTGGCTTCTGCCAAGTCCGGTTCCGGCCGGGAGAGGGTATCCAGAAATTTCTGGCTGGCCTGCTGCAAAACCAGCACCACGTTGTCGTCGCCGGAGATGACAACATCTGCCGCGCCGCCTACGTGAATGCCGCGCTCGCCGACCTGTGGCACCGCTTCCTCGCCGTCCCTGTCTGCTGCCTGCCGCCCACCCAGCCGCTCGGCGATTTGCAGCGTGTCAGCGATGCCGGAAAGGGCGGCCAATACACCGGCCACAACCAGACCGAGGATGATCAGGGCGTTGTTCCAGGGGGCAGGCAGGGCAGGCTGCACCTCCCAGCTTAGCCAGAACAGGAAGAGGGTGGGAATGAGGACGAGAAAGGCGGCAATGAGCCAGGTTCTTTTTTTCATGGAACGCTCCCGATAGTTCGCTGTTTGGGAATGATCTGACGGGTCAACACGGCTTTACGCAAGCCGATGGTATTGCCATATCGTACATGATTGATCCAGCCTTGTATACTGGCGAAAAATTGGTCATGGGAAACAAGACCG
>RFIO01000420.1 GCA_003695205.1 Deltaproteobacteria bacterium | reverse complement strand
CTGAAGGTCTATCAGGCCCGCAAGGGCTACCGTTTTTCCATCGATCCCTTTCTGCTGGCGGGGTTCGCCCGCCTGGCCTCCTTCTCCGGCACGCTGGTCGATCTCGGCTGCGGCAACGGCGTGCTGCCGCTTCTGGCGGCGGCCTGGTCTCAGGCGCGCAGTATCATCGGGATCGAGCGCCAGCCGGCCATGGTCGGTCGCGCCCGGCGCAGCGTGGCTCTGAACGGCCTTGAGGGGCGGGTGCGCATCGAACAGGGGCGGGTGCAGGAGGTGTCCCGATTTGTTCCGGTGCAGTCGGTCGACCTGGTGCTGACCAATCCGCCCTTTCGCCGGCCCGAATCGGGGCGGATCGCCCCGGGTGACGAGCGCGGGGCGGCGCGCCACGAGCTGGATGGTTCCCTGGAGGACTTTCTGCGCGCCGCAGCCTTTGTTCTGCGTAACGGCGGCCGGCTGTGCCTGGTACACCTGCCCGAACGGCTGGCCGATGTTTTCTGCGGTATGCGCGCGGTCAACATCGAGCCGAAACGGGTGCGGCTGGTTCACCCGCGTGTTGGCGAGCCGGCGAACCTGGTGCTGGTGGAGGGGCGACGGGCATCGGCGCCGGGCCTGGAGGTCGAGCCGCCGCTATATGTCTACGAAGGGGATGGCTACAGCCCGCAGGTCGAGGGCTGCTACCGGGGCGGGTCGCTCTGATTTTCTTTCAGCTGATGCAGGTGGGGAAGCAGCTCCGGTATATCATCGCGGATGATGCTCCAGAGGATGTTCATCGTCAATGCCGAGGTAGCCGTGGATCAGGCGGTTGCGCGTTGCGATGATCATGCGCCAGGGGATTTCGGGGTGGGCTGCGCGGACATCCTCCGGGATTCGAGTGGCCGCTTCGCCGATCAGTTCCAGGTTTCGCAGGGTGGCATCATAGGTCAGGTTGTCGGAAACGAACCCTGCCTGGTCCCGTCCTTCGGTGTAGGTAAGGACCTTTTCGGCGAATTCGATCATGTCATCAAGGTAGAACCGCCATGCCCGCCGGGAGTTTTCAGACCTTGACCTGTTCCTGTTCGATGTACGGGCGCAGCTCCGGTCTCAGCGCCTTCTCCGTGACCAGGTCAACCGGGCAGCCCAGAATATCTTCCAAATAAAACTGGACACCGAAAAAGCGCCTGGATGTCGCCGGGCCGTCAAAGTCCACCAGGATGTCGACATCGCTGGTGCTCGCAGCTGTGTCGCGTGCGGTCGACCCGAACAGTGCCAGACGCGTCACGCCGAAACGGGCCTTCAGGTCAGGTTTGCTTCTGGCCAGTATGTCCAGAACGCGTTCTCGGTCCATTGGGATTCCCTTGAGATCCTTTGCTCTTGAGCCTGCTGACGGACAGGGGCATTCAAGACAACTTAAATATAGCGTTTTAAGGCCGCATAAGCAAAGTATTGCCAGGCGGGATTCCAGGTAAATTTGGAGTTGGCGTCCTGGATGGTGGGGCGGAACTGCTACCGGGGCGGGTCGCTCTGATCCGCCTGTTGCGCCAGGGCCTTGCGGTATTCGGCCTCGCGGATGCGGGCCCGCAGCAAAGCTTCGCGCAGTTCCGGGTCGGCCAGGGGCGGCAGGGATGCTTCGATGCGCCGGCGCTCCTCGCTGTCCAGGGCGGCGCGCGGGGGGCGGAATGTCTCTTCGGCGGCGGGCGGCTGATCGACCCGGCCGCGTCGCCAGTAAATCTCGTCGATCAGCTGCTCCCCCAGCGCGTTGTTCAGTTTCTGCAGGATCTGCGGCGCCATCATGCGCAGCTGCTGCATCCACACAGGCTGGTCGACACGTACCTCCAGAACCCGGTCGCGCATGCGCAGGGGGCGGGCGTGGCGGGCGATCTGCGTTCCGACCACCTGCTCCCAGACCTGCCAGGCGCGATACTGGCGCAGTTTCTGTTCATGGCCGCGGCTGGAAAAGAGCTCGGCGGCGATGGAGCCGGCCTTCATGGCCCGTTTCATGCGCGGGCGGTCGGGCTTCTTCACGCTTTTTTCCGGCGCAGGCGACCGCCGATGACCTGGCCGAGGACGGCGCAGGCGAGGGTGAAGGGGACGATGCCCCAGCCAAAACCGTAATGCAGGCGCAGCAGGATGATGAAGGGGATGGAAATATGGATGTAGACGAACCAGCTCACCGAAAACTTCCTGACCCCTTCGCGCAGGTAGCCGAGGGGCAGGTTGGCTCCGAAGGAGACGACAAGCAGGCTGGTAAGATTGAGGGCGACCTGTTGTGACATGATGGCTCCACAGGTTAAAATCTGAGTGATTTTATCGTCTATTTTTCCCGCGGTCAATGGCCTGGCTGGCCGGGGGGTTGCCAGCGGCAGCCTGCCTGTGCCATGATGCCGCCCCGGCCGTTTGGGGCGACCGGGACGATATGGGGTGCTTCATGGTCAGAGATGGTGATCTGGTGGCAATTTTTCATTCGATCCACCGGGTAATGAAGGCGGAAAAGCTGCTCAAGGCCCATGGGGCCGATATGCTGCTGATCCCGGTGCCGCGCAAGCTCAGCTCCGACTGCGGCCTGGCGATCCGTCTGGGCTGGTCTGGCGCGGCTGCCGCCCTTGAGGCGCTGGCGGCAGAAAATCTGCGGCCGCAGGAACTCTACCGCGCTGACGGAAAAGAGTTTGTCCCGGTTCCGGAAGAAGCATCGGTCGCGGCGGGCTTTTTGCTTGACAGCGACCGGGGCTGACTTCTAATATCTTGAGTCTTTGCGAAAATGCTGAAAGTGCGGCCCACGGGCAATGTTCGACAATCTGACGGAAAAATTTGACGCCGTCTTCAAGAAGCTGCGGGGTCACGGTCGGCTGACCGAGGAGAATATCGGCGAAGCTCTGCGTGAGGTTCGCCTTGTGCTGCTGGAAGCGGATGTCAACTTCCGCGTGGTCAAGGACTTCGTGGCCCGGGTGCGCGAGCGCGCCGTCGGCCAGGAGGTGCTCAAAAGCCTGACCCCGGCGCAGCAGGTCATCAAGATCGTGCGCGAGGAGCTGGCGGCCCTGATGGGCGAGGGGGAGGACAACGCTCTCGACCTGTCGGCCCGCCCCCCGGTGCCGGTCATGCTGTGCGGCCTGCAGGGCGCCGGCAAGACGACCACCTGCGGCAAGCTGGCCCTGCATCTGCGCCGCGAGAAGCGCAACCCGCTGCTGGTGCCGGCTGACATCTACCGGCCTGCGGCGATCGAGCAGCTCAAGACCGTCGGCCGCCAGCTGGGCATCGAGGTCTTCGACAGTCAACCGGGCGAGGACCCGGTGCTGATCTGCGAGAAGGCGCGCGAGTACGCCGAGCTGAACGGCTTTGACACCCTGATTCTCGACACCGCCGGGCGTCTGCACATCGACGAGGAACTGATGCAGGAGCTGGTGCGCATCCGCGACCGGCTCGAGCCGCGTGAGATTCTTTTCGTCGCCGATGCCATGACCGGCCAGGACGCGGTCACGGTGGCCGACAGCTTCAACCAGGCGCTGGAGGTGACCGGGGTCATCCTGACCAAGCTCGACGGCGACGCCCGCGGTGGTGCCGCCCTGTCAATTCGGGCGGTGACCGGCAAGCCGATCAAGCTGGTCGGCCTGGGTGAGAAGATGGACGCCCTGGAGCGGTTCCATCCGGACCGCATGGCCCAGCGCATTCTCGGCATGGGTGACGTGCTCACCCTGATCGAAAAGGCGCAGGCCGCGGTCGAGGCCGAGGACGCGGCCAAGATGGAGGCGCAGCTGCGCAAGGATGGTTTCACCCTGGAAACCTTCCGCGACCAGTTGCAGACCATCAAGAAGATGGGTTCGCTTGAGAATATCCTCAAGCTGATCCCGGGTGCCGGCAAGGCGATGAAACAGATGCAGGGGATGCAGCTGCCGGACAACGAGCTGAAGAAGATCGAGGCGATCATCAACTCGATGACCCGGCAGGAGCGTCGCGATCACCGCATCCTCAACGGTTCGCGTCGTCTGCGCATCGCCCATGGCAGCGGCACTACGGTGCAGGATGTCAACCAGTTGATCAAGCGCTTCACCGAAGCGCAGAAGATGATGAAAAAGATGCAGAAGCTCGGCCCCAAGGGGCTCAAGGGCATGATGCGCGGGCTGCCGTTTTAGGCGAATTTCGCGCAAAGTGCAACGAGCGGCAGGACAAATCGACAGCGCATGCTAGGATAAACACCAAGAAGGATATCGGAGGACAGCAACATGGCAGTGAAAATCAGACTGGCCCGTGGCGGCGCCAAGAAGAAGCCCTTCTACCAGGTCGTCGTTGCCGATGAGCGTTTCCCGCGCGACGGGCGTTTCATCGCCAAACTGGGTCAGTACGATCCCAAGGTCGATCCACCCCTGGTCAATCTGAAGGAAGACCTGACCCTGGAATGGCTGCAGAAGGGCGCCGAGCCCACCGACACCGTGCGCACCCTGTTGCGCAAGAACGGTATCTGGGCGAAGTTCAAGCAGCAGTAAGGGGCGCAATTCCAGGCGGTTGAGGCCAGGCCAACCCTGACACCAAAGGACGGACCCCCATGAAGGAGCTGATTGAGTTCATCGCCAAGTCCCTGGTGGAAAATCCCGAGGCCATTACCATTTCGGAAGAGGAGGGTGAGGACGGTACCATCCTCATCAAGCTCGCCGCCGCCCAGGAAGACATGGGCCGCATTATCGGCAAGCAGGGGCGTACCGCCAAGGCCATGCGCACCCTGCTCAACGCCAAGGCCACCCGGGAAAACAAGCGGGCCTCGCTGCAGATCATGGAGTGATGACCGACGATTTTTCGAATCTGGCCCCGGTGGGCCGGGTGGTCGGAACCCATGGACTGCAAGGGGATCTGAAGATCAGGTCCCATCCGGAAAATCAGCCTGCGCTGCTTGCCGCGTCCCGCCTCTACATCGGTCGGGATGATGGCGAGCTTTTGTGCCTGGAGCCAGTGCGCACCGGGCACAGCCGCGGCAACCTGCTGGTCCGGTTTCGGGGGTACGACCATATCAGCAGGGTCGCCTCCCTGGTTGGCGCCGAGGTCCGGATCGACCCGGAACCACTGCGGCGCCAGGGTGAAGGGCCTTTCTGGTTTGACCTCGAGGGGGCCGAGGTCATCGACAGGGAGCGCGGCAGAATCGGCCGCCTGGTGGATATGTTCCGCACCGCCGCCCACGGCATCTACGTGGTCGACGGTGATTATGGCGAGGTGCTGATCCCGGCGATCAGCCAGTTCGTCGATGGCTTTGACCGCCAACAGCATGTTTTGAGGGTGGATGTCCCGCCGGGACTCTACCCGGATAAAAGATGACGTTTGACATCCTGACCCTGTTTCCCGACCTGTGCCGCTCCTATTTCGAGGGGAGCATTCTCGGCAAGGCGGTCGACAGGGGACTGATCGAGGTCCGGGCCCGCTTTTTGCGTGACTGGGCCGAGGGCCGGCACCTGGTGACCGACGACGCCCCTTACGGTGGCGGCGACGGCATGGTGATGAAGGTCGAACCGGTGGCAAGGGCCCTGGATGACCTGCGGGCGGAGCGGCCCGGTGCCCGTGTACTGCTGATGACGCCGCAGGGACGGCGCTTCGATCAGGCGATGGCGCGCCGGCTGGCGCGCGAGCCCGGTCTGGTTTTCGTCTGCGGCCGCTACGAGGGGATCGACGAACGTATCCGTTCGCTGGTCGACGAAGAGGTGTCCATCGGCGACGTGGTATTGACCGGTGGCGAGTTGCCGGCGATGCTGATCATTGACGCCGTGGCCCGGCTGCTTCCCGGTGTGCTCGGTTCGGCCGGCAGCCTCGACGATGAATCTTTTGCCGACGGCCTGCTCGAGTATCCGCAGTACACCCGGCCGGCCGAGTTCCGCGGCATGAAGGTGCCTGAGGTTCTCCTTTCGGGCGACCATGGCGCCATCGCCCGCTGGCGGCGACGCCAGCAGTTGCGGCGCACCCTGGAGCGACGCCCGGAGCTGCTGGATGCGGCCGAGCTCGACGAGGACGACCGCGCCTGGCTCACCGGGCTGGGCCGGAAGGATTGAGCGTGCGCCTGGCCATGGCATTGGTGCACTACCCGGTGCGCAACCGGACCGGCGAGACGGTGACCACGGCGGTCACCAACCTCGATGTGCACGATCTGGCGCGCAGCGCGCTGACCTACGG
>RFIO01000419.1 GCA_003695205.1 Deltaproteobacteria bacterium | reverse complement strand
CAGCTTCTGTCTGATTCAGCTTAGATCTTAAGCAAAAAGCTAAAGAAATTAAATTTGATTGTCAACTAATTTGTGTCGTTTTTTTCTTTGCCCTTGGCCGAGCATCAGACGATTCCCTCGTAGAGAACACTGGTCAGGTAGCGCTCGCCCGAGTCGGGCAGGATGATGACGAACTTTTTGCCGGCGAATTCCGGTTTTGCCGCCAGGCGGGCGGCAACGGCTGCGGCGGCGCCGCAGGAGATACCGGCGAGGATGCCTTCCTCGGCTGCAAGGCGCCGGGCGTAGTCGATCGCTTCCTCGTTGCTGACCTGTTCGACCTGGTCGACGATCGAAAGATCAAGGGTGTCAGGGATGAAGCCGGCGCCGATGCCCTGGATCTTGTGCGGTCCCGGCTGAATGTCCTGGCCGGCCAGTTTCTGGCTGATGACCGGCGAGTCGGTCGGTTCGACGGCCACCGAATGAAGCTGTTTGCCCTTGTCCAGCTCAAAAAAGCGGGAAATGCCGGTAATGGTGCCGCCGGTGCCGACGCCGGAGATGAGTACGTCGACATCGCCATTGGTTGCTTCCCAGATCTCCGGTCCCGTGGTCTTGCGGTGGATGGCCGGGTTGGCGGGGTTCTTGAACTGGTGCAGCAGGATGTAGCGATTGGGGTCCGACGCGGCCAGTTCCTCGGCGGCGGCAATGGCGCCACCCATCCCCTTGCTGCCGGGGGTGAGCACAAGGTTGGCACCGAAGGCCTTGAGCACCTTGCGCCGTTCGAGGCTCATGGTCTCGGGCATGGTCAGGGTGATGGGAATGCCGCGCGCCGCGGCGACGAAGGCCAGGGCGATGCCGGTATTGCCGCTGGTCGGTTCGACAATCTCCTTGCCTGGACCCAGAAGCCCCTTCTGTTCCGCGTCCCAGATCATCGAGGCGCCGATCCGGCACTTGACCGAGTAGGCGGGGTTGCGGCCTTCGATCTTGGCGTAGACCTCGGCTCCTTCGGGCACGATGCGGTTCAGGCGGATCAGCGGCGTGTTGCCGATGGAAAGGGAATTGTCCTGATAAATCTGTGCCATGGCTCTGCTCCTCGCTAAAGTTTACCTTTTAGCCGTAGAAAGATCAGCTCGCGGCTTTTGTTTTTTCTGAGTTTATTGCTGTAATTAAGACATCAATGATGCGATTTTGCAAGTCCTCGATGTCGATATTTTGCGCCAGTGGGTGCCCCAGTCCTGTGTTTTCGCCCAGCAACAGGTCGAATCGCGGTTCACGTACCCCGTCGGGCCCCCTTTTCAGGGAGCGGGTGACAATACCGATATCGGCCAGCTGCGGCTGGGAACAGCTGTTGGGACAGCCGGATATCGCCAGGCTAAGGCCTGAGGCTGCGGCCGGCAGGTTTTCAAGAATGCCCGCCGCGATGTCACGGGTCGGCGCCAGTCCCATGCGGCATTCGTGGCTGCCCGGGCAGATGCGGAAGGTAGGCGCCGGATTGCACAGGCTGTCCCCCGGCCCGGCCAGGTTCAGCCGCTGCTGCAGGGCGGCGCGGTTCTTTTCACTCGTGGGCGCGAAGGCGATGTCCTGGTTGCCGGTAACCGCCAGGCAGCCCCCGGCATACTCATCGGCCAGTCGGGCCATCCGGCGCAGCTGGTCAGCCCGCAATTCTCCCGCAAAGATCGGCACCAGCACCGGTTCTTCATCGGTTGCGGGGGAAAGCAGCTCACCCAGGCCGGAGCGGACCAGGGTATCGAAGGGTTCAGGCGTCGCGGCGCGCAACCGGTCGCGGAATTCTGTCTCGCCGATTTCGGCAATCAGGTGCTTGAGGCGTTTGCCTTTCTCTCCGCCCTTCCGGTAGACGACGAGGACGCCTTCGATCAGGGGGATCAGGCGCCGTTCGGGCACGCGTTCGGCCAGCAGCAGTGCCGGTTTCGGTTCGCGCCCGAGGCCGCCGCCGCACCAGACATCCCAAAGGGGCTCGGCCTCGCGCTCTCCGGCAAAGACCAGTCCGACATCCTGGATCAGGTGACGTCGGTTCTCGGCACTCCCTTCGATACCGATTTTGAACTTCTTGGGCAGCCCCTCGAACCAGGGATTGCCGGTGAAGTGGCGGTGCAGCCGGCGCGCCAGGCTCTGGCAGGCATGGAATTGGGGGCCGAAACTGGTTGAGCAGGAAATGCCGCGCACCGCCCCGCCGCAGGCGCCCCGTCCGGTCAGGCCCACGGCAACCAGTTGGCGATTCAGCTCCGCAAGGTCGTGGCCACGCAGATCGTGCAGTTCGATGCTGCCGCGGGTGGTCAGGTGCAGGCGGCCGCCGGCGAACCGATCGGCCAAATCGGCGATTAATGTTGCCTGCCGGCTGGACAGGACGCCGGCAGGCAGCTTGATACGCTGCATCCAGCGGTCTTCTCCCTTTTGCTGGTAAATGCCGTCAAGGCGGAGTGTGTGTGGATCGATGTTCTTCATTGTTCTGTCCTCGGTCTGCTGTGATGAGATTCATCCTGCCGGATGAAAACGGCCCAGCATAGCAGACCCGGAAGGCCAGT
>RFIO01000418.1 GCA_003695205.1 Deltaproteobacteria bacterium | reverse complement strand
GAGAACGCCAACGAGGTGATTGTCCTCGTCGGTGACGTAGAGGTAGAAGACCATCTCGACATCGCCGGCGTCCTGCAGCGCCTGGATCGCCTCGCGCACGGTCAGATTCTGCCCGAGGGAGAAGATTTCGGTCGCCATGATGCCGCCGGCGGTATCTTCCTCGTACTGGAGCAGTTCCTCGATTTCCTCGGAATCCTCGGCCTTCATCAGACCAAGAATTTCGTTGGCCAGTTCCTCGGGCAGGTTCTGGACGATGTCGGCGGCATCGTCGTTGGGCATGTTCTGCAGCAGTTCGAGGATCTGCTGTTTGTTGAGCTGCTGCAGCAGCCGGGCGCTGACGGCATGGTCCAGTTCCGCCAGGACGTAGCCGGCGACCTCGGGATCGGCGATCAGGCCGAAGAGCAGGTTCTGCTCATTGTCATTCAGATAGCGGAACAGGTGGGCGATGTCGGCGGGATGAATCTTGCCGAGCAGTCGGGCGATATTGCTGTAGGCGCCGCGACGCAGCAGGCGCCGGGTGGTTTCGAGGAGTCGTTGCAGTTTCGGTTCCATCAAAGGCCTCCCCGAGGAAAGATGACACAGACCGCCGACGGATGCCGACGTGGCGAACAGGTGAATTTAGCACCGCCCCATGGGGCTGTCAATTGGCCTGACCGCCCCCCTTTGAAGATGGTGCCGATGGTGTTCCGGCCGGCTTTTTGGGTTGCTGCTGTTGCGGCAGTTTCAGCTCATAGACGAATTTCCAGTCCTGGTAAGTTTCAGCCCCGGCGAAATCGGTATAGTCCTCGGCGAAGCCGTCGGTCTTGAAGGGCTTGTCGGAACTGGTGCTGTAGACCCCCTTGATGCGACCGCCGAAACGCGGGTCCTTTATGACCTGAAAGTCCTCGCCGGTCATCGGATCCTTGTAGAGTTTTCGGATATGCCGCACCGTGCCCGGAAAGCGCGGATCGCGCAGCAGATCCTCCAGCTTCTGAGGCAACATGCCCGGGGCACCGCCGTGCCTGACACGGGCGTAGCTCTCGATGGCACGCCGGTACTGATCGCCGCGAAAGAGCAGCTCGGCCTCTTTGGAGCGCTGCACCACCGTCTTCCAGGTGCTGCCCGCAAGCCCCAGAGACAGGCCGAGCACGGCAACCAGCACCAGCACCACCAGCAGGGAGACACCGGTCTCG